>NZ_AEDV01000055.1 GCF_000148545.1 Streptococcus mitis SK597
AGGAAAAGGAGATGAATATGAAATTTGGGAAACGTCACTATCGTCCGCAGGTGGATCAGATGGACTGCGGTGTAGCTTCATTAGCCATGGTTTTTGGCTACTATGGTAGCTATTATTCTTTGGCTCACTTGCGAGAATTGGCCAAGACGACCATGGATGGGACGACGGCTTTGGGTTTGGTCAAGGTGGCAGAGGAGATTGGCTTTGAGACACGAGCTATCAAGGCGGATATGACGCTCTTTGACTTGCCAGATTTGACTTTTCCTTTTGTTGCCCATGTGCTTAAGGAAGGAAAATTGCTCCACTACTATGTGGTGACTGGGCAGGATAAGGATAGCATTCATATTGCCGATCCAGATCCTGGGGTGAAATTGACCAAACTGCCACGTGAGCGTTTTGCGGAAGAATGGACAGGAGTGACTCTTTTTATGGCACCTAGTCCAGACTACAAGCCTCATAAGGATCAAAAGAATGGCCTGCTCTCTTTTATCCCTATATTAGTGAAGCAGCGTGGCTTGATTGCCAATATCGTTTTGGCAACACTCTTGGTAACCTTGATTAACATTGTGGGTTCTTATTATCTGCAGTCTATCATTGATACCTATGTGCCAGACCAGATGCGTTCGACGCTGGGGATTATTTCTATTGGGCTGGTCATCGTTTATATCCTCCAGCAGATCTTGTCTTACGCTCAGGAGTATCTCTTACTTGTTTTGGGGCAACGCTTATCGATTGATGTGATTTTGTCCTATATCAAGCATGTTTTTCACCTACCTATGTCCTTTTTTGCAACACGCAGGACAGGGGAAATCGTGTCTCGTTTTACAGATGCTAACAGTATCATCGATGCGCTGGCTTCGACCATCCTTTCGATTTTCCTAGATGTGTCAACGGTTGTCATTATTTCCCTTGTTTTATTTTCACAAAATACCAATCTCTTTTTCATGACTTTATTGGCACTTCCTATCTATACAGTGATTATCTTTGCTTTTATGAAGCCGTTTGAAAAGATGAATCGGGATACCATGGAAGCCAATGCAGTTCTGTCTTCTTCTATCATTGAGGACATCAATGGTATTGAGACTATCAAGTCTTTGACCAGTGAAAGTCAGCGTTACCAAAAGATTGACAAGGAATTTGTGGATTATCTGAAAAAATCCTTTACCTATAGTCGGGCAGAGAGTCAGCAAAAGGCTCTGAAAAAAGTTGCCCATCTCTTGCTCAATGTCGGCATTCTCTGGATGGGGGCTATTCTGGTTATGGATGGCAAGATGAGTTTGGGACAGTTGATTACCTATAATACCTTGCTTGTTTACTTTATCAATCCTTTGGAAAATATCATCAATCTGCAAACCAAGCTTCAGACAGCGCAGGTTGCCAATAACCGTCTGAATGAGGTTTATCTGGTAGCTTCTGAGTTTGAGGAGAAGAAAACAGTTGAGGATCTGAGCTTGATGAAGGGAGAGATGACCTTCAAGCAGGTTTCCTACAAGTATGGCTATGGTCGAGATGTCTTGTCGGATATCAATTTAACTATTCCCCAAGGTTCTAAGGTGGCTTTTGTGGGAATTTCAGGGTCAGGTAAGACGACCTTGGCCAAGATGATGGTTAATTTTTATGATCCAAGTCAGGGAGAGATTAGTCTGGGTGGTGTCAATCTCAATCAGATTGATAAAAAGGCCTTGCGCCAGTATATCAACTATCTGCCTCAACAGCCCTATGTCTTTAACGGAACGATTTTGGACAATCTTCTTTTGGGAGCCAAGGAGGGAACGACACAGGAAGATATCTTACGGGCGGTCGAATTGGCAGAGATTCGGGAGGACATTGAGCGCATGCCACTGAATTACCAGACAGAATTGACTTCGGATGGGGCAGGGATCTCAGGTGGTCAACGTCAGAGAATTGCTTTGGCGCGTGCTCTCTTGACAGATGCGCCGGTCTTGATTTTGGATGAGGCGACCAGCAGTCTGGATATCTTGACAGAGAAGCGAATTGTCGATAATCTCATGGCTTTGGACAAGACCTTGATTTTCATTGCCCACCGCTTGACCATTGCTGAGCGGACAGAGAAGGTGGTTGTTTTGGATCAGGGCAAGATTGTTGAAGAAGGAAATCATGCTGATTTGCTTGCACGGGGTGGATTTTACGCCCATTTGGTGAATAGCTAGAAAGAGGAGAGGATGAAACCAGAATTTTTAGAAAGTGCGGAGTTTTATAATCGTCGTTACCATAATTTTTCCAGTCGGGTGATTGTACCCATGTCCCTTCTGCTCGTGTTTTTGCTTGGCTTTGCAATATTTGCAGAGAAGGAGATAAGTTTGTCTACTAGAGCTACTGTTGAGCCTAGTCGAATCCTTGCAAATATCCAGTCAACTAGTAACAATCGCATTCTTGTCAATCATTTGGAAGAAAATAAGCTGGTAAAAAAGGGAGAACTGTTGGTTCAATATCAAGAAGGGGCAGAGGGTGTCCAAGCGGAGTCTTATGCCAGTCAGTTGGACATGCTTAAGGATCAAAAAAAGCAATTGGAGTATTTGCAAAAAAGTCTGCAAGAAGGGGAGAACCACTTTCCAGAGGAGGATAAGTTTGGCTACCAAGCCACCTTTCGCGACTACATCAGTCAAGCAGGCAGTCTTAGGGCTAGTACATCGCAACAAAATGAGACCATCGCATCCCAGAATGCAGCAGCTAGTCAGACTCAAGCCGAAATCGGCAACCTCATCAGCCAAACAGAGGCTAAAATTCGCGATTACCAGACAGCTAAGTCAGCTATTGAAACAGGTGCTTCCTTGGCCAGTCAGAATCTAGCCTACTCTCTCTACCAGTCCTATAAGTCTCAGGGCGAGGAAAATTCGCAAGCTAAGGCTCAGGCAATTTCGCAGGTAGAAGCACAGCTTTCTCAGTTAGAATCTAGTCTTGCTACTTATCGTGTCCAGTATGCAGGTTCAGGTGCCCAGCAAGCCTATGCGTCAGGTTTAAGCAGTCAATTAGAGTCTCTCAAATCCCAACACTTGGCAAAGGTTGGTCAAGAATTGACCCTACTAGCCCAGAAAATCTTGGAGGCAGAGTCAGGTAGGAAGGTACAGGGAAATCTTTTAGATAAGGGGAAAATTACGGCGAGTGAGGATGGGGTACTTCATCTTAATCCTGAGACCAGTGATTCTACCATGGTTGCAGAAGGTGCCCTACTAGCCCAACTCTATCCGTCCTTGGAAAAAGAAGGGAAAGCCAAACTTACAGCTTATCTAAGTTCAAAGGATGTAGCAAGGATCAAGGTCGGTGATTCTGTTCGCTATACTACGACTCATGATGCCAAGAATCAACTTTTCCTAGATTCTACTATTACAGGTATCGATGCGACAGCTACTAAGACTGAGAAAGGGAATTTCTTTAAAATCGAGGCGGAGACTAATCTAACTTCGGAGCAGGCTGAAAAACTTCGATACGGGGTGGAAGGTCGTCTACAGATGATTACGGGCAAGAAAAGTTACCTGCGTTATTATTTGGATCAATTTTTGAACAAAGAGTAATGTTCGTGTTTTTAGAGTTAAATGATTTTAAAACTGTGAGAAAGATGTTTCTTGCGGTTTTTTCTTTATGATTTTCGAGGTCGTTGTGTTATTTATTCGGTTAAATTCTTGTAATTTTAGGTTTTTTATGGTAGAATGTGCTCAAGTAATACGAAAGGCGAACTTTAAAATGTCAAAACAATTGATCTATTCGGGAAAAGCTAAAGATATCTATACAACTGAGGATGAAAATCTTATTATTTCAACTTACAAGGATCAGGCGACTGCTTTCAATGGTGTTAAGAAGGAGCAGATTGCGGGCAAGGGAGTGTTGAATAATCAGATTTCATCTTTTATTTTTGAGAAATTAAATGCGGCTGGTGTGGCGACTCACTTTGTGGAGAAGCTTTCGGACACGGAACAACTCAATAAAAAGGTTAAGATTATTCCTCTCGAGGTCGTGCTCCGCAACTATACTGCTGGTTCATTTTCAAAACGTTTTGGTGTGGATGAGGGAATCGCCTTGGAGACTCCGATTGTCGAATTTTACTACAAAAATGATGATTTGGATGACCCGTTTATCAATGATGAGCATGTGAAATTCCTAAAGATTGCGGATGACCAGCAAATCGCCTACTTGAAGGAAGAAACCCGTCGTATTAATGAACTTTTAAAAGCCTGGTTTGCTGAGATTGGCCTCAAGTTGATTGACTTTAAGCTAGAGTTCGGTTTTGACAAGGATGGCAAGATTATCTTAGCAGATGAATTTTCACCAGATAACTGCCGTTTGTGGGATGCGGATGGCAACCACATGGATAAGGATGTTTTCCGTAGGGATCTAGGTGAATTAACCGATGTTTATGAAGTTGTTTGGGAGAAGTTGCAAGGTTTGAAATAATCTGTTTGCAACGGAAAACCTTCGTCTCTCAACTAAAAGGACTCAGGCTGAAAAGGTCCCAGACCTTTTCACTCCGTAAGGATTGGGAGAACTAACAGACGTTTACGAGATTGTTTGGGAAAAGTTGCAGGGGTTGAAATAACACCTTCAAAGTTATTTGGGAACATTGCAAGAGCTGAAATAAAGGAATAAGGATTGATGGATAAACGTATTTTTGTTGAAAAAAAGGCTGATTTTCAGGTCAAGTCAGAGAGTTTGGTTAGAGAACTCCAGTACAACTTGGGGCTTTCAACTTTGAAAAGTATTCGCATCGTGCAAGTTTATGATGTCTTTAACTTGGCAGAAAACTTGTTTGCGCCTGCAGAAAAACATATCTTCTCTGAACAGGTTACAGATACTGTTTTAAATGAAGTAGCTGTGCAAGCGGATCTTGCCAACTATGCTTTCTTTGCCATTGAAAGCCTACCAGGGCAGTTTGACCAGTGTGCAGCATCTTCACAGGAAGCCTTGCTTTTACTAGGAAGTTCGAGTGATGTAACGGTTAATACAGCTCAACTTTACTTGGTCAATAAAGATATTGATGCGACTGAGTTGGAAGCGGTCAAGAACTATCTGCTCAACCCAGTTGATTCTCGTTTCAAGGATATTACGGCAGGGATTGCCAAGCAGGAATTTTCTGAGTCAGACAAGACCATTCCTAAATTGGCTTTCTTTGAAAACTATACAGCAGAAGACTTTGCTCGCTACAAGGCTGAGCAAGGGATGGCTATGGAAGTGGATGATTTGCTCTTTATCCAGGACTACTTTAAGTCAATCGGGCGTGTGCCAACTGAGACTGAACTCAAGGTTTTGGACACTTACTGGTCTGACCACTGCCGTCACACGACGTTTGAGACTGAGTTGAAGCAGATTGATTTTTCAGCTTCTAAATTCCAAAAACAATTGCAGTCAACTTATGACAAGTATATTGCCATGCGTGATGAGTTGGGGCGTTCTGAAAAA
This sequence comes from Streptococcus mitis SK597, assembly GCF_000148545.1. Taxonomy (GTDB): domain Bacteria; phylum Bacillota; class Bacilli; order Lactobacillales; family Streptococcaceae; genus Streptococcus; species Streptococcus mitis_C. The sequence continues at coordinate 5,413 of NZ_AEDV01000055.1, forward strand.
CCGCAAACCTTGATGGATATGGCGACTATTTTCGGTCGTTATGAGCGTGCCAATGGACGTTTGGATGACATGGAAGTGTCAGATGAGATTAACGCTTGCTCAGTCGAAATCGAAGTAGACGTTGACGGCGTAAAGGAACCTTGGCTCCTCATGTTCAAAAACGAAACCCACAATCACCCAACTGAGATTGAGCCATTTGGTGGGGCTGCTACTTGTATCGGTGGAGCCATTCGTGACCCGTTGTCAGGCCGTTCCTACGTTTACCAAGCCATGCGTATCTCTGGTGCGGGTGATATTACAGCACCGATTTCGGAAACGCGTGCTGGGAAATTGCCACAACAGGTTATTTCTAAAACAGCTGCTCATGGTTATTCTTCATATGGTAACCAGATTGGAATTGCGACGACCTATGTTCGTGAGTACTTCCACCCAGGTTTTGTAGCTAAACGCATGGAGCTTGGTGCCGTTGTTGGTGCGGCTCCTAAGGGCAATGTTGTCCGTGAAAAACCGGAAGCGGGAGATGTGATTATTCTCCTTGGAGGTAAGACTGGACGTGATGGTGTCGGTGGTGCGACAGGTTCTTCTAAGGTTCAAACAGTTGAGTCTGTAGAGACTGCTGGTGCTGAGGTTCAAAAAGGGAATGCTATCGAAGAACGCAAGATTCAGCGCCTCTTCCGTAATGGTGATGTCACTCGTCTCATCAAGAAATCCAACGATTTTGGTGCTGGTGGTGTCTGTGTAGCCATCGGTGAATTGGCAGACGGTCTTGAAATCGACCTCAACAAGGTTCCTCTTAAATACCAAGGCTTGAATGGTACCGAAATTGCCATCTCTGAATCTCAAGAACGGATGGCAGTCGTGGTTCGTCCTGAGGATGTAGATGCCTTCGTTGTAGAATGTAACAAAGAAAATATTGACGCTGTTGTAGTGGCGACAGTAACTGAAAAACCAAATCTAGTCATGCACTGGAATGGTGAGACAATTGTAGACTTGGAACGTCGTTTCCTTGACACCAATGGTGTGCGCGTGGTAGTTGATGCTAAGGTTGTGGACAAGGATGTCAAGCTTCCAGAAGAACGTCAAACATCTGCTAACACACTTGAAGTTGATACCCTTGCGGTTCTATCTGATTTGAATCATGCGAGTCAAAAAGGATTACAGACTATCTTTGATTGCTCTGTTGGTCGTTCAACGGTTAATCACCCACTTGGTGGTCGTTACCAACTCACACCAACTGAGGCATCTGTGCAAAAATTGCCAGTTCAACACGGTTTGACTCATACTGCGTCAGTCATGGCTCAAGGATTCAACCCATATGTAGCTGAATGGTCTCCATACCACGGTGCTGCCTATGCGGTGATCGAAGCAACTGCTCGTTTGGTGGCTGCTGGTGCCAACTGGTCTAAGGCTCGTTTCTCTTACCAAGAGTATTTCGAGCGAATGGACAAACAAGCTGAGCGTTTTGGTCAGCCAGTAGCAGCTCTTCTAGGCTCTATCGAGGCACAAATTCAGCTTGGTTTGCCATCTATCGGTGGTAAGGACTCCATGTCTGGTACTTTTGAAGAATTGACAGTACCGCCAACCTTGGTTGCCTTTGGGGTGACGACGGCAGATAGCCGTAAGGTGCTCTCTCCAGAATTTAAAGCTGTTGGGGAAAATATCTACTACATTCCAGGCCAAGCACTCTCAGCAGAGATTGATTTTGCCTTGATTAAGTCTAACTTTGCTCAGTTTGAAGCCCTTCAAAAGGCTCACAAAGTGACGGCAGCTTCAGCTGTCAAATATGGTGGTGTGGTTGAAAGTTTGGCTCTTGCTACTTTTGGAAATCATATCGGTGCAGAGGTAACCTTGCCTGAACTTGGAACTTCTTTGACAGCTCAATTAGGCGGCTTTGTCTTTACCTCTCCTGAAGAAATTGCTGGAGTGGAGAAGATTGGACAAACAAGTGCAGACTTTACACTCCTTGTCAACGGTGTGAAGCTAGATGGACAGAAACTTGACAGTGCCTTCCAAGGCAAATTGGAAGAAGTTTACCCAACAGAATTTGCTCAAGCAAAAGAACTGGAAGCAGTGCCAGCTGTGGCATCAGATGTTGTGATTAAAGCCAAAGAAAAGGTTGAAAAACCTGTGGTTTATATCCCAGTCTTCTCGGGCACCAACTCAGAATATGACTCAGCCAAGGCCTTCGAAAAAGAAGGTGCAGAGGTTAACTTGGTACCATTCGTGACCTTGCATGAAGAAGCCATTGTCAAGTCAGTTGAAACTATGGTTGACAACATCGGCAAGGCTAATATCCTTTTCTTTGCAGGTGGATTCTCAGCTGCGGATGAGCCAGATGGTTCAGCTAAGTTTATCGTCAACATCCTGCTTAATGAAAAAGTGCGTGCTGCTATTGATAGCTTTATCGCTCGTGGTGGCTTGATTATTGGTATCTGTAATGGATTCCAGGCCCTCGTCAAATCAGGTCTTCTTCCATACGGAAACTTTGAAGATGCAAGCAGTACGAGCCCAACCCTTTTCTACAATGATGCCAACCAACACGTGGCCAAGATGGTGGAAACCCGTATTGCCAATACCAACTCACCATGGCTTGCTGGAGTGGAAGTTGGTGAGATTCATGCTATCCCTGTTTCACACGGTGAAGGGAAATTTGTCGTGACGGCTGAGGAATTTGCAGAGCTCCGTGACAACGGACAAATTTTCAGTCAATACGTTGACTTTGACGGAAAACCAAGTATGGATTCTAAGTACAATCCAAATGGTTCAGTCCATGCCATCGAAGGAATTACCAGCAAGAACGGCCAAATCATCGGTAAGATGGGCCACTCAGAACGTTATGAAGACGGTCTTTTCCAAAATATCCCAGGTAGCAAAGACCAGCACCTGTTCGCGTCAGCGGTTAAATATTTCACTGGAAAATAAGACTTGCAGATTTTCTAATAGATAGTATCAGTAATGTAAAAGTCATGTAGATTTATCTCTTGATGATTGCAAATGAAAATTAGGTATAAAAAATGACATACGAAGTAAAATCTCTTAATGAAGAATGTGGTGTTTTCGGTATCTGGGGGCATCCAGATGCTGCTAAATTAACCTATTTTGGTCTCCACAGTCTTCAGCACCGTGGTCAGGAGGGGGCAGGAATCCTCTCCAATGACCAAGGGAAACTAAAGCGGCATCGCGATATGGGTCTTCTATCAGAAGTCTTCAGAAATCCTGCTAACTTAGATAAATTGACAGGAACTGGTGCGATTGGTCACGTCCGTTATGCGACTGCTGGCGAAGCTTCTGTAGATAATATCCAGCCCTTCCTTTTCCGTTTTCACGATATGCAGTTTGGCTTGGCTCATAATGGGAATCTGACCAATGCAGCCTCTCTCAAGAAAGAACTGGAACAAAGAGGAGCAATTTTCAGCGCGACTTCGGACTCGGAAATCTTGGCTCACCTCATTCGTCGGAGTCACAATCCTAGCCTGATGGGCAAAATCAAGGAAGCGCTCAGCCTTGTCAAAGGTGGTTTTGCCTATATCTTGCTGTTTGAGGACAAGTTGATTGCGGCTCTTGACCCCAATGGTTTCCGTCCGCTTTCTATCGGGAAAATGGCCAACGGAGCGGTGGTGGTTTCCTCTGAAACTTGTGCTTTTGAGGTCATTGGTGCAGAGTGGATTCGTGATTTGAAGCCAGGTGAGATTGTGATCATTGATGACAAGGGCATCCAGTATGATAGCTATACAGATGATACCCAGTTAGCAATCTGTTCTATGGAGTATATCTATTTTGCTCGCCCTGATTCTAATATCCACGGTGTCAATGTCCATACGGCTCGCAAACGTATGGGTGCCCAATTGGCGCGTGAATTCAAGCATGAGGCGGATATCGTGGTCGGTGTGCCCAATTCTTCCCTCAGCGCGGCTATGGGATTTGCGGAAGAGTCCGGGCTACCAAATGAAATGGGACTTATCAAGAACCAATACACCCAACGTACCTTTATCCAACCGACTCAAGAATTGCGGGAGCAAGGGGTGCGGATGAAACTATCTGCTGTTTCTGGTGTTGTAAAAGGCAAGCGTGTGGTTATGATTGATGACTCTATTGTACGTGGAACAACCTCTCGTCGTATCGTTCAGCTCTTGAAGGAAGCGGGTGCGACTGAGGTTCACGTTGCTATTGGAAGTCCAGCGCTAGCTTATCCATGCTTCTATGGAATTGATATCCAGACCCGTCAGGAGCTAATTGCGGCCAATCATACGGTTGAAGAAACTCGCCAAATCATTGGTGCGGACAGTCTGACCTATCTTTCGATTGATGGCTTGATTGAATCCATTGGGATTGAAACAGATGCGCCGAATGGTGGTCTCTGTGTCGCTTATTTTGATGGTGATTACCCAACGCCTCTCTATGACTATGAAGAAGACTATCGTAGAAGTTTGGAAGAAAAGACCAGTTTTTACAAATAGACAATAGATCCTCCATTAAAGAAAAGGAATATAAAAATGGCAAATAAAAATGCGTACGCTCAATCTGGCGTGGATGTTGAAGCGGGTTATGAAGTTGTTGAACGGATTAAAAAGCATGTGGCTCGTACGGAGCGTGCAGGTGTCATGGGAGCTCTGGGTGGTTTCGGTGGCATGTTTGACCTTTCAAAAACAGGGGTTAAAGAACCAGTCTTGATTTCGGGGACTGACGGTGTCGGAACTAAGCTCATGCTGGCTATCAAGTACGACAAGCACGATACCATTGGTCAGGACTGTGTGGCCATGTGTGTCAATGATATCATCGCTGCAGGTGCGGAGCCTCTCTATTTCCTCGACTATGTGGCGACAGGAAAGAATGAACCAGCTAAGCTAGAACAAGTTGTCGCTGGTGTGGCAGAAGGTTGTGTGCAGGCAGGTGCTGCCCTCATTGGTGGGGAAACGGCTGAAATGCCTGGCATGTACGGCGAAGCTGACTATGACTTGGCTGGTTTTGCGGTCGGTGTGGCTGAAAAATCTCAAATCATTGACGGTTCGAAGGTGGCAGAAGGAGATATTCTTCTCGGACTTGCTTCAAGTGGGATTCATTCCAATGGTTATTCTCTCGTCCGTCGTGTCTTTGCGGATTACACAGGTGAGGAAGTCCTTCCAGAATTGGAAGGCAAGCAACTCAAGGACGTTCTTCTTGAGCCGACTCGTATCTATGTCAAGGCTGTTTTGCCACTCATCAAGGAAGAGTTGGTCAATGGCATTGCCCACATCACTGGTGGTGGCTTTATCGAAAATGTCCCTCGTATGTTTGCAGATGACCTAGCTGCTGAAATTGATGAAAACAAAGTTCCAGTGCTTCCTATTTTCAAAGCCCTTGAAAAATACGGTGAAATCAAACACGAAGAAATGTTTGAAATCTTTAATATGGGTGTGGGACTTATGCTAGCAGTTAGCCCTGAAAATGTAATTCGTGTCAAGGAATTGTTGGATGAACCAGTCTATGAGATTGGTCGCATCGTCAAGAAAGAAAACGAAAGTGTTATCATCAAATGAAAAAAATAGCGGTTTTTGCCTCTGGTAATGGCTCAAATTTTCAGGTGATAGCGGAACAATTTCCAGTAGAGTTTGTCTTTTCAGACCATCGTGATGCCTATGTGCTAGAACGTGCAGACAAGCTTGGCGTTCTGTCCTATGCTTTTGAACTCAAGGAGTTTGAGAGCAAGGCAGACTACGAAGCAGCCCTTGTTGAGCTATTAGAAGAGCACCAGATTGACTTGGTTTGTCTAGCAGGCTACATGAAAATCGTTGGACCAACTTTATTAGCAGCTTATGAGGGCCGAATTATCAACATTCATCCAGCTTACCTGCCAGAATTTCCAGGAGCTCATGGGATTGAGGATGCTTGGAATGCTGGTGTTGACCAGTCTGGTGTGACCATTCACTGGGTGGATTCCGGAGTGGATACAGGCAAGGTTATCAAACAAGTGCGCGTGCCAAGGTTAGCTGATGATACGATTGACAGTTTTGAAGAACGTATTCATGCCACCGAGTATCAGCTCTATCCTCAAGTGTTGGAGAGTTTAGGGGTGGGTAGAAGATAAGAAGTAAATCAAGTTTTGATTTTGCAATATTGCTAGGAGAAAAAATGATTGAGATAAAATTAGTAGATGAGAGCAGTTTTCAGGCAGTGCTGGATTTGAAAATATCTGAAGCTGATGAACGAGCACGTTTCGTGTCTCCAAATGTACGCTCTTTAGCTGACGCATGGCTCTACCGAGAGAATGGGGATGTGTTTCCAATGGCAATTTATTGGAATGAGCTTGTAGTTGGTTTTCTCCTGTTGGAAATAGATAAGGATGAAGCGGAATACTTTATCTGGCGGATAATGATTGGCCAGCAGTACCAAGGAAGAGGTTATGGACGAAAAGCCTTGGAAGTTCTAATCAAAGAGGCTCAGATGGATAGATCTTGCAGTCATATTGTTGCAGATTATGTGGTTGGAAATGAAAAAATGAAGCACCTGTTGACTAGTTTGGGTTTTCAGGAAACAGGATTTATAGAAGAAAATAACGAATTCGCTATGCGCTTGGACCTAAAGAAAGAGGAATAGAATGACGAAAAAAGCTTTAATCAGCGTTTCAGACAAAGCGGGCATTGTTGAATTTGCCCAAGAACTTAAAAAACTTGGTTGGGATATCATCTCAACAGGTGGGACCAAGGTTGTCCTTGATAATGCTGGGGTGGACACAATTGCCATTGATGATGTGACTGGTTTTCCAGAAATGATGGACGGTCGTGTCAAGACTCTTCATCCAAATATCCACGGTGGGCTCCTCGCTCGTCGTGACTTGTATAGTCACTTGGAAGCAGCTAAGGAGAACCAGATTGAGCTCATTGATCTTGTTGTGGTAAACCTTTACCCATTTAAGGAAACCATCCTCAAACCAGACGTGACTTACGCTGATGCAGTTGAAAACATTGATATCGGTGGGCCATCTATGCTTCGCTCGGCAGCGAAGAATCATGCTAGCGTGACAGTTGTGGTAGACCCTGCTGACTATACAGTGGTTTTGGACGAATTGTCAGCCGATGGTGAAACGACTTACGAAACTCGACAACGTTTGGCAGCCAAGGTTTTCCGTCACACAGCAGCTTATGATGCTTTGATTGCAGAGTATTTCACAGCTCAAGTGGGCGAAAGCAAACCTGAAAAACTCACTTTGACTTATGACCTCAAGCAAGCTATGCGCTATGGGGAAAATCCTCAACAGGACGCGGACTTCTACCAAAAAGCTTTGCCGACAGACTACTCCATTGCTTCAGCCAAACAGCTTAACGGGAAAGAATTGTCATTCAACAATATCCGTGATGCTGACGCTGCCATTCGTATCATCCGTGATTTTAAAGACCGTCCAACCGTTGTGGCTCTCAAACACATGAACCCATGTGGAATCGGTCAGGCTGATGACATCGAGACTGCTTGGGACTATGCTTATGAGTCTGACCCAGTGTCTATCTTTGGTGGTATCGTTGTTCTTAACCGTGAGGTGGATGCTGCGACAGCTGAGAAGATGCACGGCGTTTTCCTTGAAATCATCATCGCACCAAGCTATACGGATGAAGCGCTAGCTATTTTGACTAATAAAAAGAAAAACTTGCGTATCCTTGCCTTGCCATTTGACGCACAAGATGCCAGTGAAGCAGAAGCGGAATACACAGGTGTGGTCGGTGGACTCCTCGTTCAAAACCAAGACGTGGTCAAGGAAAGTCCAGCCGATTGGCAAGTGGTGACCAAACGCCAACCAACAGAGACAGAAGCGATAGCACTTGAATTCGCTTGGAAAGCCATCAAGTATGTCAAATCCAACGGTATCATCGTGACCAACGACCACATGACACTTGGTGTGGGCCCTGGTCAAACCAACCGTGTGTCTTCAGTCCGTATTGCCATTGACCAAGCTAAAGACCGTCTTGACGGCGCTGTGCTTGCTTCGGATGCCTTCTTCCCATTTGCGGATAACGTGGAAGAGATCGCCAAAGCAGGGATCAAGGCCATCATCCAGCCGGGTGGATCGGTCCGTGACCAAGAATCTATCGAAGCCGCTGACAAATATGGCTTGACCATGGTCTTCACAGGCGTGAGACATTTTAGACATTAGGAGATTATTTATGAGAAATGTCAAGAATAAAAATATTCATGGGAATGTAAGTAATGTTGATAATTCCACAAATATAAAACAGACGACAAATATATTTCATACGAATGTAATGACTAAAGTCAATACAGGAAGCTCGACCAGTGATAATTCTGAGATTATGTGGATTATTATTTCGCTATTTGTAATATCTCTATTTATATTATTTATTAATCCCGTTAGGAATTTTCTTAACAACAACATTATTTTTATATGGACTTATCTTGTCATTGCTTCAATAGCTCCTTTATTTTATATATTTTATAAATCGGGAGAATATAGATTGAAGAATGCTATAATTGCTCTAGTCCAAACTACTATCGTGATAAGTGCTAATATAATAAACCAAAATATAAAATTCCCTGAACAACTGATAGACTATTTGAATCAATTTTCCAACGGGAAATTAGATAACCTTGTGAATGTTCTAATTAGTTATTTCCAAAATGGCAACAGTAAATTTTTCTTGTATCTATTATTATATATTGTTTGTTATGTAATGTCGATATTATCACCGCTTGTAGTTGGATATAACACTTTTAAATTTAAAAAAATACCTAATGTCATACCGTGGATAGCTTTAGTAATTTCAATATTGTTTTCATACTTTGGTATAAAAATATTACAATGATTAATGATAGCTATAATTAAAACTCGGAAGAACCGCTCTTCACAGACGTGAGACATTTTAGACATTAAGAAGACAAAAGGGAAGAAATCAGTTTCTTTCCTTTTTTTTGCTTAAAAAACGGAATAGAACAAGATTAAAACGAACGTTTATGATATAATATTATTAAATAATTCGCAAAAGAGGTTAAGAGATGAAGCTGTTAGTTGTCGGTTCGGGTGGTCGTGAACATGCGATTGCTAAGAAGTTGCTTGAATCAAAAGACGTTGAACAAGTCTTTGTGGCTCCTGGGAATGATGGGATGACTCTGGATGGTTTGGAGTTGGTAAATATCTCCATTTCCGAACATTCTAAATTGATTGAGTTTGCAAAAACCAACGATATTGCTTGGTCTTTTATTGGTCCAGATGATGCTCTTGCTGCTGGTATCGTGGATGAGTTCCATGCAGCTGGTCTCAAGGCTTTTGGTCCGACAAGATTGGCAGCGGAGCTAGAGTGGTCTAAGGATTTTGCTAAGGAAATCATGGTCAAATACGGTGTTCCAACAGCGGTCTATGAGACCTTCTCCGACTTTGAGGAGGCCAAGGCATACATAGAAGAAAAAGGCGCTCCAATCGTAGTTAAGGCGGATGGTTTGGCTCTTGGGAAAGGTGTTGTTGTTGCAGAGACTGTTGAGCAAGCGGTCGAAGCTGCTCACGAGATGCTTTTGGACAATAAATTTGGGGACTCAGGTGCGCGTGTGGTTATTGAGGAATTCCTTGATGGAGAGGAGTTCTCACTCTTTGCTTTTGTCAATGGTGATAAGTTCTACATCATGCCAACAGCTCAGGACCATAAACGTGCCTACGATGGCGACAAGGGACCTAACACGGGTGGGATGGGTGCCTATGCACCAGTTCCACACTTGACACAGAATGTAGTTGATACGGCAGTGGAGACTATTGTCAAGCCAGTCCTTGAAGGGATGATTAAAGAAGGTCGTCCTTATCTGGGAGTTCTTTACGCAGGTCTTATCTTGACAGCTGACGGTCCGAAAGTCATCGAGTTCAATGCTCGTTTTGGAGATCCCGAAACTCAGATTATCTTGCCTCGTTTGACATCTGACTTTGCACAAAATATTACTGACATTTTGGATGGCAAGGAGCCGAAGATCACATGGCTGGACAAGGGTGTGACTCTGGGTGTGGTTGTCGCATCCAACGGTTATCCGCTAGACTATGAAAAAGGTGTCAAGTTGCCAGCCAAAACCGATGGCGACATTATCACCTACTATGCTGGGGCTAAGTTTGCGGAAAATAGCAGAGCGCTGCTCTCAAACGGCGGACGAGTTTATATGCTCGTTACCACAGCAGACACCGTCAAAGAAGCCCAAGACACCATCTACAGCGAACTCAACACACAAAACACAGAAGGTCTCTTCTACCGAACAGATATCGGAAGCAAGGCGGTAAAAGATTAACAGGTACTAAATTTGTCATGGTGAGCGAAAGCGAACCAAAATAGAATAATCGTCGCAGTAGTGGAACTCCTAGTAGCTTTGCTACTAGGAGCGGAAAACTGGAGACCTAGGCTCCAGTTTTAGTAATGGAACGCCATAGGCGGTCGCTTACGTCCGCACTACATTAGACGATTATTAAAAAGAAAAATAAAAATTCACAAAATACGTTAATGGTCGTGTGGTTTGCGAGCGTTAGCGAGCTAATATAGAACAATCACCGCTGTTGTGAAAGAACGATTGAATGACAATCCAATCGTTCAGGGAAATTGGAAGACCTTGGGCTTCCGATTTAGGCATGAGACACTTTTGATGGCTGCTGCCGTCCCTCACAACCTAAGGTGATTGTTGAAAAAGAGGAAAAAGGAGAAGAAATGAAACCCGTAATTTCCATTATCATGGGCTCAAAATCTGACTGGGCAACCATGCAAAAAACAGCAGAAGTCCTAGACCGCTTCAGTGTAGCCTACGAAAAGAAGGTTGTCTCTGCCCACCGTACACCAGACCTCATGTTCCAACATGCGGAGGAAGCACGTAGTCGCGGTGTCAAGGTTATCATCGCAGGTGCTGGAGGTGCAGCCCATTTGCCAGGCATGGTCGCAGCTAAAACAACCCTTCCAGTCATTGGTGTGCCTGTCAAATCACATGCGCTTAGTGGCGTGGACTCACTCTACTCTATCGTTCAGATGCCGGGTGGGGTGCCTGTTGCGACCATGGCTATCGGTGAAGCTGGTGCGACAAATGCGGCTCTCTTTGCCCTCCGTCTCCTTTCAGTAGAGGATCAGGCTATCGCGACAGCTTTAGCAGATTTCGCAGAAGAGCAAGGAAAAATCGCAGAGGAGTCTACAAATGAGCTCATCTAAAACAATCGGAATTATAGGTGGCGGCCAGCTGGGTCAGATGATGGCTATTTCTGCTATCTACATGGGGCACAAGGTTATCGCGCTGGATCCTGCGGCTGATTGCCCAGCCTCTCGCGTAGCGGAAATCATTGTGGCGCCTTATAATGACGTGGATGCTCTGCGTCAGTTGGCTGAGCGTTGCGATGTCCTCACCTATGAGTTTGAAAATGTCGATGCCGACGGTTTGGATGCTGTCATCAAGGATGGACAACTCCCTCAAGGGACAGACCTGCTCCGTATTTCTCAAAATCGCATTTTTGAAAAGGACTTTCTCTCAAACAAGGCTCAAGTCACTGTAGCACCTTACAAGGTTGTGACCTCAAGCCAAGATTTGGCAAATATGGACCTATCGAAAAACTATGTCCTCAAGACTGCGACTGGTGGCTATGATGGCCATGGACAAAAGGTCATTCGCTCAGAAGCAGACTTGGCAGAAGCCTATGCGTTAGCTGACTCATCGGACTGTGTTTTGGAAGAATTTGTCAACTTTGACCTTGAAATCTCTGTTATCGTTTCTGGAAATGGTCAGGACGTGACGGTTTTCCCAGTTCAGGAAAATATCCACCGAAACAACATTCTTTCAAAAACCATTGTGCCAGCCCGTATTTCAGAAAGCCTAGCAGAAAAAGCCAAAGCTATGGCAGTGCGAATTGCAGAACAGCTCAAGCTATCTGGAACGCTCTGTGTGGAAATGTTTGCGACAGCTGATGATATCATTGTCAATGAGATTGCTCCACGACCACACAACTCAGGCCACTACTCTATTGAAGCCTGTGACTTTTCACAATTTGACACGCATATATTAGGTGTTCTGGGAGCACCATTGCCAGCTATCCACCTACATGCTCCAGCCGTCATGCTCAATGTCTTCGGCCAGCACGTCGAGGCTGCTGAAAAATATGTCATAGAAAATCCAAGCGCCCACCTCCACATGTATGGTAAAATAGAAGCGAAGCACAACCGCAAGATGGGACACATGACTTTGTTTAGTGATGTGCCGGATAGTGTGTATGAGTTTGGGAAAGGGATTGATTTTTAGGACAAGCCTATGATACAAATTATTGTTAATGCTTTTGTAGAAAAAGATAAGACTGGAGCAGTTGTCGAAGTCTTGTATGCTAGTAGAGATCACGAAAAAGTGAAAGCTAAGTATGAAGAGCTAGTTGCACAATATCCTGAAAGCTATTTAGCTATCTATAATTTACCGCTGGATACGGATTTGAATACACTAGATCATTATCCTTCTGTGTGGATTGAGAAAGAAGAATTTGAGTAACAGGACAATGTCTAAAAGTGAAAGGTAACTGACTAATATGGAGAGTTTTCGAATAAAGAATCTACGTTCAATAAAAGATTCCAACGATATAGAAATAAACAGATGTAACTTTTTTATAGGTGCTAACGGTACGGGAAAGAGTTCTATACTACGTTTTTTTCCTTTAATTAAACAAACTATTTCCCAGAAAAGCAGTTCCCCAATTCTATGGTATGCCAAAGAAGGTGTAGATTTTGGGAGTTACGACGAATCTGTAAATAAATCAAATAAAAGTAGAGGAATAACCCTTTTATTTGAGTTTAACACTGAAATAGAGATTTCTAAATCTTTAATATCAAGATTACTGAGAAATTATGCTTACTGGGGTTTTCATGATAATGAAAGCAGATACCATTACTGGTTAAACAAAGATACGAAGATAGATTTCCAGAAGGTTGAAATTACTATACTAGATAATAAATTTTCGAGTTTGACACTTTTTTTTGATTCACAAAAAATAAAATTCGATTTTTCTGAAGAAAGGATTTGTGTAGACAAAGAAGAATATGAAAATGTAAAGTTATTTTCCTTAAAAGGAGAGTATCCCTTGTTACCCTCGTTGGCGATTGAGGATAATGGGAAAAAAGTCAGTGTTGAAGAATATTATTTGAAAAAACTTAAAATTTTTCTTCAGAAAGACACTAATTTAAATATAAGTGCTGAGACATGGTTGAAGGTATTTGAAAGAGTTAATTACTCTAAAGATAGAGGAGAGATTTATAGTCGGATAACAACCTCTAAATTACCAAAGACTATCACAAGAAAGTTTAGGGAAGCAAACAATAGTATAAATAGGGATCTGTTATACAGATATATTTTTATAATCTTATCATCTGTATTAATCACGGATATTAACCAGCTCATTTCAGACTACTTTAAAAATATTATTTATATTGCACCAATACGAGCGACTGCTGAACGATATTATAGGATTCAAGGGCTTTCTGTCGAAGAGGTTGATCCCATGGGAGCTAATGTACCAATGATTTTATCTTATATGGAATCAGATACAAACTTGAGAAAAGAGTGGCAAGATTGGACAATGGGACATTTTGATACAAAGTATAGAGCTAGAACTCAAGGAGGAAATACCTCAATTGAAGTGTTTATTGATAACGAATTTTATAATCTAGCAGATACTGGTTTTGGCTATTCTCAATTTTTACCTATATTATTAATGTTGTGGCAGGAAGAACGAAGAAAAGAGGAATCTAATCAGGATTGGATTTTCTCATTCGAAGAACCTGAAGAGAAAAAACTACCCAAGGTTATTATAATCGAGCAACCTGAATTACATTTACACCCTAAGTTACAGGCGCAATTTGCAGAATTATTATTTAATATTATAACTAGAACTAATAATAAGTTCGATTTTATTATAGAGACTCACAGTACTACTATTATTAACAAAATAGGCCAATTGATAGAACAGAGTCATTTTCAAGATGTCAAGTCGAATCCTGAGGAAAAATTTAATTTATATTTGGTGAATAATAATTCTTCCAAGGAGAAAATTGTTAAAACTCGTTATGATAAAGAAGGGGTCGTAGAAACTTGGCCCATTGGATTCCTATAGGGGTATATTGATGATATTTTATATAAAAAACAGTGTGTTAGAAAATGCTATAAATTATAAATTGGAATTAGAGAATTTAATAACTGCTTTTTATAGAGGTAAGCATATAATTGATTTTGAGAGTGAATTTTTTGCAAGGGAAAAATTATTAAATAGTGGTTTATTTGAGTATAATAATGAAGTGCGAAAAGCAGTGAATTTTTACTCTGAACAAAAACAAAATATTAAGTCTTTACGGAAACAAGTGAAACACTCTGTTGAAGTAATAAGTAATGAGCCATTTCAACTAATAACAGAAAATTCAAAAGTAATTATTAGTATAGACATTTCTTATTTTGATTTTGAATTATCGCCGTGTTATATCCTTTCTGAAAATCTACAAGATGCAGATTTCTACATATCGATGTTATACAATGCTAAGCATTTTGATAGTCTTCCATTTTTATCTGACGTAAATCATTCTTTTGAAGTGGATAACGGGGGTGGTAACACTACGAATATAGTGCTTGAGAGAAGGATAAACGAAAAAAAAATATTACTATGCATTGTTGATAGTGATAAAAAATTTGAAACTGATGACTATTCTGGGACATCGGGCTCTTGTTTCAGTATGTGGAATTCACTGAAAGAAAAGAATAAAATTGCAGATTTATATATTTTGTATGTAAGAGAAAAGGAGAATTTGATTCCTTTCAGTTTATACAAGCAATACAATAAATTTAGTGGGAATCAAACCATTCTACATTTGGAACAGTTTGAGGGAACAGATAAGGAAAAATATCTTAAATTTGTTAAAATTTCAGATCGATGTAATATGGACTATGAAAAAAATAGTATAGTTAAAGATGATTTAGCCCTAACAAATGCTATGAGAGGAATAGGGAAAAGTGGACTACGTGATTTTTCAGTAAATAAGGTTTATACTGAGGAATTAGCATTACTACCACAGATTCATACAAAATCTGACGAAAATATATCTAATGAAAATTTAGTCAATATATTTAAAGACATTCCTAATTATCTGCAGGATGATTATACAAACTTGGTAGAAAAAATTCATGCGTTCACATGTTCTTTAGATAGAGTGCGTTATAACAGTTAAATTAAGGAGAGACAACATGATCAACCGTTACTCTCGCCCGGAGATGGCGAACATTTGGAGTGAAGAAAATAAATACCGTGCTTGGCTTGAGGTGGAAATCTTGGCTGACGAGGCATGGGCTGAGTTGGGGGAAATCCCTAAGGAAGATGTAGCTTTGATTCGTGAAAAAGCGGACTTTGACATCGACCGTATTTTGGAGATTGAGCAGGAGACTCGCCACGATGTAGTGGCTTTCACGCGTGCGGTTTCTGAGACTCTTGGTGAAGAGCGCAAGTGGGTTCACTATGGCTTGACTTCTACCGACGTGGTGGATACGGCCTACGGTTACCTCTACAAGCAGACCAACGACATTATCCGTCGTGACCTTGAAAACTTCACCAACATCGTCGCTGATAAGGCTAAGGAGCACAAGTTCACTATCATGATGGGGCGTACCCACGGTGTACACGCTGAACCGACAACTTTTGGTCTTAAATTGGCAACTTGGTACAGCGAAATGAAGCGCAATATCGAGCGTTTTGAGCATGCTGCTGCTGGTGTCGAGGCTGGTAAGATTTCTGGTGCTGTTGGTAACTTTGCCAACATCCCACCATTCGTAGAGCAATACGTCTGCGACAAATTGGGTATCCGTGCCCAAGAAATCTCTACACAGGTCCTTCCTCGTGACCTTCACGCTGAGTACTTTGCGGTTCTTGCCAGCATCGCGACTTCTATCGAGCGTATGGCGACTGAGATTCGTGGTTTGCAAAAATCAGAACAACGCGAAGTGGAAGAGTTCTTTGCCAAAGGTCAAAAAGGTTCTTCAGCTATGCCTCACAAACGCAACCCAATCGGTTCTGAAAACATGACAGGTCTGGCGCGTGTTATCCGTGGTCACATGATTACAGCATATGAGAACGTTGCTCTCTGGCACGAACGCGATATTTCCCACTCATCAGCTGAGCGCATCATCACACCTGATACGACCATCTTGATTGACTACATGCTTAACCGTTTTGGAAATATCGTCAAGAACTTGACAGTCTTCCCAGAAAATATGATCCGCAACATGAACTCTACATTTGGTTTGATCTTCAGCCAACGCGCTATGTTGACCTTGATTGAAAAGGGGATGACCCGTGAGCAAGCCTATGACTTGGTACAACCAAAAACAGCCTACTCTTGGGACAACCAAGTAGACTTTAAACCGCTTCTCGAAGCAGATCCAGAGGTGACATCACGCCTCACACAAGAAGAAATCGACGAGATCTTCAACCCTCTTTACTACACCAAACGAGTGGATGATATTTTTGAACGTCTTGGACTAGAATAATTAGAATAAAAATCGAATTTCTATTACTCCATTTATAGGAGTAGCAGAACTTCGATTTTTCTTTTTTATTAAAGTGCTTTTGAAAAAATAACCAATATTTTATAATATGTTGAATATAGAATAGTATACTGTGACTTCTAAAATATTTCTAGAAATTAATTTGACTTTCCTAACCGATTTGTTCACATCTTGTTTCAATCTACTATACTTTTAGCTTCATATAATAAGCATAGAAAAAGCCCAAGCAAGGCTTAGGCTTTCTTCTTAGTGATCACGGTCACATGAAATGAATTTGATTTTGTAGTAATCTGCTCGTTTATATGTTTCGCTGTATGCGAGAACTTGACCAGTAGACTCTAGTTTAGTAGTCTTGGTTTGTAAAACGGTTGGGAATTGCTCATCGACCCCGAGGACCGAAGCCGCATGTTCTGGAGTTGGAAATGCTATTTCATTGATTTCTTCAAAATGTTCATCATTCATGTGAATGTGGTAATCCAATTTGAAACGGTTATAGATAGAGCTATAATATTCAAGATTTGGATAATTTGCGTTGACGTATTGTTCTGGGATGTAAGATGTATGGTAGATGTACACAACACCACCTGTTTCGCGAACGCGTTCAATCTTGTAGTAGAACTGATCTCCGCGTAGTCCAAGTTTTTCTAAGTAGCTTAGTTTATTTCCACGCTCAATAGAAAGGACGGTAACTTTATCATCTTTAGTTTCAAAAACTTCTACATCTGAAAACTCTACGAGTTTATGTTTGCGTGCGCGTGAAACGAATGTACCCTTTCCTTGTTGGCGGACAATATAGCCATCCTTGGCAAGGTCGTTTAAGGCGCGAACAACTGTGATAGAACTAACATCATACATTGAAATCAATTCAGCTTCAGTGTAGAATTTATCTCCACTGGCAAATTGACCAGAAATGATTTTGTTCTTTAACTCATCTTTAATATATTGATACTTTGGAATTGCCATATTTTCACCTCGATTTTCCTTCTCCGTTAAAGATTTTACCATAAAACTGGAAAGAATAGTAGTCTTTTGAATAAAAAATTAAAATAATAGGCTAAAAGGTTAATTTACATCTAAATAATCAGGATTTTATACATTTTTATACAAGGTTTTTAGTGAAAAAGAGTGAAGTGCTCAGGCTTATACGATTTTATAAGTATTTTGCCTAAAAGTTAGTAAAAAAATAGAAAAATTTTAAATAATCTAGTTAAGACTATTGACAAACATGAATAATTGCGCTATATTTAATATAACAATAAATGAAAGCGCAAACTTTGCAATCAAAAGGTAGTTTTATGACACGATTTGAGATACGAGATGATTTCTATCTCGATGGAAAATCATTTAAGATTTTATCTGGGGCCATTCATTATTTTAGGGTTCCTCCAGAAGATTGGTATCATTCGCTCTATAACTTGAAGGCTCTTGGTTTTAATACAGTAGAGACTTATGTTGCTTGGAATTTACACGAGCCTCGTGAGGGTGAGTTTCATTTTGAAGGGGCTCTGGATTTGGAGCGGTTTCTTCAGACAGCACAAGATTTGGGTCTCTATGCGATCGTTCGTCCGTCACCTTTCATCTGTGCGGAGTGGGAATTCGGTGGCTTACCAGCTTGGCTCTTGACCAAGGATATGAGGATTCGTTCATCAGATCCAGCCTATATTGAGGCTGTCGGTCGCTATTATGACCAGCTCTTTCCACGATTGGTTCCACATCTGTTGGACAATGGTGGCAATATCCTCATGATGCAGGTTGAAAATGAGTATGGTTCTTACGGAGAAGATAAGGCTTACCTGAGAGTCATTCGACAGCTGATGGAAGAGCGTGGCGTAACCTGTCCCCTCTTTACATCAGATGGTCCATGGCGAGCTACTTTGAAAGCTGGAACCTTAATCGAAGATGACCTCTTTGTAACAGGAAACTTTGGTTCTAAGGCACCTTACAACTTTTCACAGATGCAGGAATTCTTTGATGAGCATGGTAAGAAATGGCCACTCATGTGTATGGAATTTTGGGATGGTTGGTTCAATCGCTGGAAAGAACCGATTATCACACGGGATCCAAAAGAATTGGCAGATGCAGTTCGAGAAGTTTTGGAACAAGGCTCTATCAATCTTTACATGTTCCACGGTGGTACAAACTTTGGCTTCATGAATGGTTGCTCGGCTCGAGGGACTTTGGACCTGCCACAAGTTACGTCTTATGATTACGATGCCCTTCTGGATGAAGAAGGAAATCCAACTGCCAAATATCTGGCGGTCAAGAAGATGATGGCAACACATTTTCCAGAGTATCCGCAGTTGGAACCCCTCTACAAAGAGAGTATGGAGTTGGATGCTATTCCACTGGTTGAAAAAGTTTCCTTGTTTGAAACCTTAGATAGCTTGTCAAGTCCGATAGAAAGTCTCTATCCTCAAAAGATGGAGGAGTTGGGACAAAGCTATGGCTACCTACTCTATCGAACAGAAACAAACTGGGATGCAGAAGAAGAAAGACTTCGTATCATTGATGGTCGAGATAGGGCCCAGCTGTATGTCGATGGTCAGTGGGTTAAAACCCAATATCAGACAGAGATTGGGGAAGATATTTTCTATCAAGGCGAAAAGAAAGCGTTATCTAGGATTGACATATTGATAGAAAATATGGGGCGTGTCAACTATGGACACAAGTTCTTAGCGGATACGCAACGTAAGGGAATTCGGACAGGGGTTTGTAAGGATTTGCATTTCTTACTAAACTGGAAACACTATCCACTCCCACTAGACAATCCTGAGAAAATTGATTTTTCAAAAGGATGGACTCAAGGACAACCAGCCTTTTACGCTTATGACTTTACAGTCCAAGAGCCAAAAGATACTTACCTAGACTTGTCTGAGTTTGGTAAGGGAGTTGCCTTTGTCAATGGGCAGAATCTAGGACGTTTTTGGAACGTCGGCCCAACCCTCTCACTTTATATTCCTCATAGCTATCTCAAGGAAGGTGCCAATCGTATCATTATCTTTGAAACAGAAGGTCAATATAAAGAAGAGATTCATTTAACTCGTAAACCTACACTAAAACATATAAAGGGGGAAAACTTATGACAATTGTAGGATGCCGTATCGATGGACGTTTGATCCACGGACAAGTAGCCAATCTTTGGGCTGGAAAACTAAATGTTTCACGTATTATAGTTGTAGATAACGAAGTTGTCAACAATGACGTTGAAAAGAGTGGTTTGAAACTTGCGACACCACCAGGTGTGAAATTGAGTATTTTGCCAGTTGAGAAAGCTGCAGCCAATATTCTTGCTGGTAAATACGATAGCCAACGTCTCTTTATCGTGGCTCGTAAACCAGACCGCTTCCTTGGTTTGGTAGAAGCAGGTGTACCACTTGAAACCCTTAATGTTGGGAATATGTCTCAAACACCAGAAACTCGCGCCATCACACGTTCTATCAACGTAGTAGACAAGGATGTGGAAGACTTCCGCAAACTAGCAGAAAAAGGTGTTAAACTTACTGCTCAAATGGTTCCAAATGATCCAATTTCAGACTTTTTGAGCTTATTAAAATAGGAAAAAATTTTTTAGGAGGTCATTGTTATGATACAATGGTGGCAAATTTTACTTCTCACTTTGTACTCAGCTTATCAAATCTGTGATGAGTTGACGATCGTTTCATCTGCAGGTTCCCCTGTATTTGCTGGTTTCATTACTGGTTTAATCATGGGAGATGTGACTACTGGTTTGCTTATCGGTGGTAACTTGCAACTGTTCGTTCTTGGGGTTGGTACCTTCGGTGGTGCTTCTCGTATCGACGCAACTTCTGGTGCGGTTCTTGCGACAGCCTTCTCTGTTTCACAAGGAATTGATGCACCGCTTGCAATTACTACAATCGCTGTACCAGTAGCAGCTCTCTTGACTTACTTCGACGTTCTTGGTCGTATGACTACTACCTTCTTCGCTCACCGTGTGGATGCTGCAATCGAACGCTATGACTATAAAGGTATTGAACGCAACTACCTGCTTGGTGCGATTCCTTGGGCTCTATCTCGTGCCCTTCCAGTCTTCTTTGCCCTTGCTTTTGGTGGTGAATTTGTACAAGGCGTAGTAGACTTCGTTACAGAATACCAATGGGTTGCAGATGGTTTGACACTTGCAGGACGTATGCTTCCAGGTCTTGGATTTGCAATCTTGCTTCGTTACCTTCCAGTTAAACGTAACCTTCACTACCTTGCTATGGGATTTGGTTTGACAGCTATGTTGACTGTTCTTTACTCATATGTAACAGGTCTTGGTGGCGCTGTTGCTGGTATCGTAGGTACTCTTCCTGCTGAAGTTGCTGAAAAAATTGGTTTCGTGAACAACTTCAAAGGATTGTCTATGATTGGTATCTCTATCGTAGGTATTTTCCTTGCAGTGCTTCACTTCAAAAATAGCCAAAAAGTAGCTGTAGCAGCACCTTCTACACCATCAGAAAGTGGGGAAATCGAAGATGACGAATTCTAATTACAAACTAACAAAAGAAGATTTTAATCAAATCAACAAACGTAGCTTGTTTACTTTCCAATTAGGTTGGAACTACGAACGTATGCAAGCTTCTGGTTACCTTTACATGATCTTGCCTCAATTGCGTAAAATGTATGGTGATGGAACTCCTGAATTGAAAGAAATGATGAAAGTTCATACTCAATTCTTCAATACTTCACCATTCTTCCATACCATTATCGCTGGTTTTGACCTTGCCATGGAAGAAAAAGATGGTGTGGGTTCAAAAGACGCCGTTAACGGTATCAAGACAGGTTTGATGGGACCATTCGCTCCTCTTGGGGATACAATCTTTGGTTCACTTGTACCTGCTATCATGGGGTCAGTCGCAGCAACTATGGCTATCGCTGGCCAACCTTGGGGTATCTTCCTTTGGATTGCAGTTGCAGTTGCTTATGACATCTTCCGTTGGAAACAGTTGGAATTTGCCTACAAAGAAGGGGTTAACCTTATCAACAACATGCAAAGTACCTTGACAGCTTTGATTGACGCTGCATCTGTACTTGGTGTCTTCATGATGGGTGCTCTTGTAGCAACAGTGATTAACTTTGAAATTTCTTACAAGTTGCCAATCGGTGAAAAGATGATTGATTTCCAAGACATCTTGAACCAAATCTTTCCACGTTTGCTTCCAGCAATCTTTACTGCCTTTATCTTCTGGTTGCTTGGTAAGAAAGGTATGAACTCTACTAAAGCTATCGGTATTATTATCGTACTTGCTTTGGCTCTTTCTGCCCTTGGTCACTTTGCATTTGGAATGTAATTCCTTATGACCAAATCATTAATTTTGGTGAGTCATGGTCGCTTCTGTGAGGAACTTAAAGGTAGCACTGAAATGATCATGGGTCCACAAGACAATATTCATGCAGTGGCTCTTCTTCCAGAAGATGGCCCAGAAGACTTTACTGCAAAATTTGAAGCTGCTATTGAAGGATTGGATGATTTCTTAGTCTTTGCGGATCTTCTTGGTGGAACACCATGTAACGTGGTAAGCCGTTTGATTATGGAAGGTCGCGACATCGAACTTTATGCAGGAATGAATCTTCCAATGGTGATTGAATTTATCAATGCGAGCCTTACAGGTGCAGATGCGGACTATAAGAACCGTGCTGCAGAAAGCATTGTGAAAGTTAATGACCTGTTAGCGGGCTTCGATGATGATGAAGATGAATAATACTCTTCGAAAATCTCTTTAAACCATACTAGTGTCGACTTGCCGTAGGTATATGTTACTGACTTCGTCAGTTCTATCTGAAACCTCAAAACAGTGTTTTGAGCTGACTTCGTCAGTTCTATCTACAACCTCAAAGCAGTGCTTTGAGCAGCCTGCGGCTAGTTTCCTAGTTTGCTCTTTGATTTTCATTGAGTATACGATGTGACAACGTGAAAATCGTTAGAGCATTTTATATAGTATATACATGGGAATGGGGCTTACTCCCATTCCCATATTTGATAGAAAAAGAGGAACTCAATGCTACATTATACAAAAGAAGACTTGCTCGAATTGGGTGCAGAAATCACTACACGTGAAATCTACCAACAGCCTGATGTATGGAAAGAAGCTTTTGAATCTTATCAAGCAAAACGTGAAGAAATTGTAGCCTTCCTGCAAGGGATTGCTGATAAACATGACTATATCAAGGTTATATTGACAGGTGCGGGGACTTCTGCTTATGTGGGAGATACCTTGGTACCTTACTTTAAGGAAGTCTATGACGAACGCAAATGGAATTTCAATGCTATTGCGACCACAGATATCGTTGCCAATCCAGAAACCTATTTGAAAAAAGATGTTGCGACTGTCCTTGTGTCTTTTGCTCGTAGTGGGAACTCGCCTGAAAGTGTGGCGACTGTTGATTTGGCTAAAGCCTTGGTGGATGAGCTTTACCAAGTGACGATTACTTGTGCTGCAGATGGGAAATTGGCTCTTCAAGCTCATGGAGATGACCACAATCTCTTGCTCTTGCAACCAGCTGCTTCCAATGATGCTGGATTTGCCATGACTTCTAGCTTTACGTCTATGATGTTGACAGCTCTCTTGGTCTTTGATCCTACAGAATTTGCTGTGAAAGCTGAACGTTTTGAAGTTGTGACTAGTCTTGCCCGTAAAGTTCTAGACAATGCAGAAGATGTCAAAGAGCTTGTTGACCTAGACTTTAACCGTGTCATCTATCTAGGCGCTGGTCCTTTCTTTGGACTTGCTCATGAAGCTCAGCTCAAGATTTTGGAATTAACAGCTGGTCAAGTTGCGACCATGTATGAAAGTCCAGTCGGCTTCCGTCACGGTCCAAAATCTCTTATCAACGAAGATACAGTTGTTTTGGTCTTTGGTACAACAATAGACTACACTCGCAAGTACGACTTGGACTTGATTCGTGAAGTTGCTGGTGATCAGATTGCTCGCCGTGTTGTGCTTTTGAGTGATCAAGCCTTTGGTCTTGAAAATGTCAAAGAAGTGGCACTTGGTTGTGGCGGTGTCTTGAATGATATTTACCGTGTCTTCCCTTACATCGTGTATGCCCAACTCTTTGCCCTATTGACCTCACTTAAAGTAGAAAATAAACCTGATACACCGTCTCCTACAGGTACCGTAAACCGTGTGGTACAAGGTGTTATCATCCACGAATATCAAAAGTAATACTCTTCGAAAATCTCTTTAAACCATACTAGTGTCGCCTTGCT
>NZ_AEDV01000054.1 GCF_000148545.1 Streptococcus mitis SK597
GAGATTTTCGAAGAGTATTATTCTATAAATCTTACTCCTAAGTATACCACATTTGCCTCTAGATGTGAACGAGAGAAACACTCTAGACATTGCCAAGAAGGAAAAAAAGGGTACAATGTAACAAAATCAAGGGAGGTTTGGAATGAAGAAACAAAGCAAGTACCAAGAGGTCGTTTCCTATCTGAAAAATAGCATCGAGTCTGGACGATTTCCGACGGGTAGTCTGAGATTTTGACAGAAACAAAACTTGCACTAGCACAACAACCCCTAAGGAACACACTTCCCTAGGGGTCGCTTTTTATTTAACTAAATCATTATTTATTTTTTGTTCCTAGTAAACATAAATATTGTATTAATAATTGCAAAAATAAATGCAAACAAAAGGATTTTCCAAAGGATAAATTTTTGTAACACTAAATATGCATATACAAATCCAATCAAAAAGCTAATAATCCCATCTTTTATTAAAAAGTTTTTATCACGCATTATTACATACCACATTGAATTCCCTAAAAAGCCAATTGACCAGCAATGATATAAATATTTGTTTTAAGCCTATTAGCTTTAACAAATCTTAGTACCACTTTAGCTAATTCTAACCAAGCCCTTTTCTGCGCATACTTAACAATTAGCGAAACATTGGTCATAGCAAAAAAATCTTCTCGTATTTTTCCCGCTATACATCCTCCCATCTCATCCCAAGGGACTCTGTCATAGGGATTGTTAATATTAGTTTCTAATTCATTTTCCGCAAGAGCAATATCTTTTTGAGAAAAGTTTTTATAAACATATTCAGTAAAATTTTTTTCATTAACTCCATTTCTAAACATTTGTTCAAGAACATTGACCACATCATCTATTTATTTTTGTTCTTGGGTACTAATTTCAGAAACTTCCGTGGTAGTTACATCATCAGCAAATACTCTAACAGAAGCTATAGAAGGAGACATAACAGAAAATAGTGATAATACAACAAGAGCTGAAGTTACAGTTTTTTAAAATTTCATAAAAAACACTCCTTCAAGTCACAAATATATATATTACTGATAAAATAACTTAATTTTCTGATTTAAAACTCCTTTCTAACAAGTTATTCGTATACTTTTATTTTTCAATTCTATTATACCACAATAAGAAAGCGGTTTCAAGCATTTTCCTAAAAATATGTGCAAGTAATAAGGGAAAATTAGCATGAAAACTTTTTAAAACAAATCACCCCCAGATAAAAATACACATTTTGTTTTAAAGACAAAAAAGGGTACGAAAAACTGTCACATCTGCATTTGATTGCTCTTTGATTTCAAAAAAGTATTAAAAATGGGAGTATACCACATTTGTCACTAGATGTGAACGAGAGAAACACCCTAGACATTGCCAAGAAAGAAAAAAAAGGGTACAATGTAACAAAATCAAGGGAGGTCTGGAATGAAGAAACTAAGCAAGTACCAAGAGGTTGTTTCCTATCTGAAAAACGGTATCGAATCTGGACGTTTTCCAACGGGAAGTCGCCTGCCTTCTATCCGTCAACTGAGCCTTGACTTTCACTGTAGCAAGGACACTGTCCAACGAGCCCTGTTGGAATTACGGCACGAACAATACCTCTATGCCAAGCCCCAGAGTGGCTACTATGTCCTAGAACAAGGGCAACACCAGGACCTAGAAATTGAGGTTACTGACGAACATGCCAGCGCCTATGACGATTTCCGACTCTGTGTCAATGAAACCTTAATTGGCCGGGAAAACTACCTCTTCAACTACTATGACAACCAAGAAGGTTTAGAAGACCTAAGACAGTCCATTCACAAACTCCTCTTTGACCAAGCCCTCTACTGCAAGGCTGACCAACTGGTACTGACTTCTGGAACCCAGCAAGCCTTGTTTATCCTCTCTCAAATTTCCTTTCCTAGCCAAGCCAAGGAAATCTTGGTGGAACAGCCGACCTACCATCGGATGAATCGTCTCTTGATTGCTCAGGGATTAGACTATCAAACGATTGAACGAGGCATTGATGGGATTGACTTGGAGGAGTTGGAGCGCCATTTCAAGACAGGGAAGATTAAGTTTTTCTACACCATTCCTCGCTTTCACTATCCCCTAGGTCATTCCTATTCTGAGCAGGACAAACGAACTATTCTTGACTTAGCTGCCAAGTATGGTGTCTATATCGTAGAGGACGACTATTTGGGGGATTTGGACTCTAAAAAGGGCCAGACCTTCCACTATCTGGATACAGAGGAGCGGGTCATTTACATCAAGTCCTTCTCAACCAGCCTCTTTCCAGCTCTGCGGATTACGGCACTCATTCTGCCAAATGCTATCAAAGAAGCCTTTGTGGCCTACAAAAATATCCTAGATTACGACAGCAACCTCATTATGCAAAAGGCCCTGTCACTCTATATTGACAGTCAATTGTTTGAGAAAAACCGTCTTGCTCGCTTATCCAATCAGGAAAACTATCAAAAACAAATCGAGGAAAGACTAGCTAACACTCCTTGTCCCCTTCCTCATTATCCCCTACACGATGGTTTATTACTAGACCTGAGACAGTATCCTAAAATCGCCAGTCTCAAACACAGTCAGCTGAAATTGGACTTCTTTGAAGAGGCCTATTTAAGCACCTGCCCTTATCAATTTGCCAAGGTGTCCTTAGAAAATCTAGAAAAGGTTTTAAATTATTTAAAAGCAGAATTGGAATGACTTCCAACTCTGCTTTTTCTTATTCTTCAACTTCTGTTAGGGTTGCCGCTTTTTCAAGATATTTTTGGTAGGTACCGTCATCCTTGAGTTTTTGGATGACCTTGTCCACCACTTCTTTCAAATCAGCACTATTTTTTCTAAGGGCAACTGCATTAGCTTCGCCATCCTTCATCTTCAAGCTGACAGTTGCGACAGCTAGATCGGCATTTTTAGCAGCATAACTAAGCGCAACAGGCTCATCCATGTGAACAGCATCTACTTTTCCAGCCTGTAATTCATTGACTGCTTCACCCATATTGGTTAGGGAAGTTAATTGAGCTTTTGGCAATTGTTCCTTGACCATTGATTCTGGAACAGTCCCTTTTTGGGCTGCAATATTAGCACTTTCTAGGCTAGTTAAATCCTTGTATTTTTCCACATCAGCCTTACGAACCAAGAAACTAATCTTGTTCTCATAGTAAGGGATTGAAAAATCAAAGACTTCTTTTCTCTCGTCAGTAGCGCTAATTCCTGCAACTGCTAGGTCAGCCTTACCAGTTTGAAGACTAGTCAAAACATTGTCAAAACTCATGCTTGAAATTTCCAACTTAACCCCAAGTTCATCAGCGATAGCCTGGGCCATGTCAATGTCCGCACCTACTACTTGGTTTTTTCCGTCAACTAAGGATTGGAATTCAAAAGGTGCATAGTCAGGACTGGTCGCCACAACTAATTTCCCCTTTTGCTTAATGGCCTCAACAGCTGACTGAGAACCATTAGAACCCGACTGGCAAGCTACTAAGAAGAAACTTGCAAGAAAACTACATAAAACAAATATCCATTTTTTTGATTTCATAAATAAACAACCTCTCTGTTAATTTTGTATAATTATAACACTAACCAAGTTACTTGTCAAGTATTTTTTGAATTTTTATCTTAAAAATATTTTTTTCATTCAATAAAAGGAGCTATCAGTTGATTTCAAGCTCCTTTTTATACAGAATGAACCTATTTTATAGTTCGACAATCTTACCTGTTTCAAAGTAAACAACCCATTCACAGATATTTTTAGCATAGTCTCCAATACGTTCCAAGAAGGCAATCACTTGGAAGTAATCACGACCTGTAACGATGGCATCTGGATTTTTCTTGATTTCTTCTGTAGCCAAGTCACGAATGCTATCAAAGTAATGGTTGATTTTTTCATCCATAGCTGCTACTTCATAGGCCTGGTCAACTGAACCATTGAGATAGAGTTCAAGGGCTGCTTCAACGAAGTTCTTGACATCGCGACCCATT
Source organism: Streptococcus mitis SK597 (assembly GCF_000148545.1). Taxonomy (GTDB): domain Bacteria; phylum Bacillota; class Bacilli; order Lactobacillales; family Streptococcaceae; genus Streptococcus; species Streptococcus mitis_C. The sequence goes on from NZ_AEDV01000054.1 coordinate 3,976, forward strand.
CTCTTAATTTCTTCTTCAACAGCTGGGATACGTTGCTCCCCCTTCATGCGAATTGCTGCTCTTGCAATGGAAACGGCATGGTCCCCCATACGTTCCAAGTCCGATACAGCCTTCAAGACTGTTAGAACTGTACGCAAGTCCTGAGAAACGGGTTGTTGGAGGGCAATCATTTCAAATGATTTCTTCTCCAATTTCACTTCGTATTCGTTTACTTCTGCATCGTCTTCGATGACTTCCTTGGCCAAATCACGGTCATGCGTAACAAAGGCACGCACTGTACGATTGATTTGGGATAGCACTTCTTGTCCCATAGCATAGAACTGGTTGTGCAATTTCTCCAAATCTTCTTCAAATTGAGAACGTAACATCATTTATCTCCTTATCCAAATTTTCCTGAAATATAATCTTCTGTTTCCTTGTGTTGTGGGTTGAGGAACATCTTCTTGGTATCGTTAAACTCAATCAAATCTCCATCTAGGAAAAATCCTGTCTTGTCAGAGATACGAGAGGCTTGTTGCATGGAACGCGTAACCAAGAGCATGGTGTATTTATCTTTTAGACCATACAAGGTTTCCTCAATCTTACCGGCCGAGATAGGGTCCAAGGCTGAAGTCGGTTCATCCAAAAGAATGATTTTAGGACTGGTTGCCAAGACACGGGCAACACAGACACGTTGCTGTTGTCCGCCTGAAAGCCCGATAGCTGAATCATGTAGGCGATCCTTGACCTCATCCCAGATAGAAGCTCGTTGTAGGGCTTTTTCTACCGCTTCATCCAGAACATGCTTATCCTTAACTCCATTGATACGAAGCCCGTAAACAACATTTTCGTAGATAGACATAGGGAAAGGGTTTGGTTGTTGGAAAACCATACCGATTTCCTTACGCAATTCAACTGTATCTGTACGCGGACTGTAGATGTTGTGACCGTTGTATACCACTGAACCAGTTGTGGTCACTTCTGGATTGAGGTCTCCCATGCGGTTGATAGCCTTGAGGAGGGTTGATTTCCCTGATCCAGATGGACCAATCAAGGCTGTAATTTCCTTAGGTTGGAAAGATAGGGAAACACTATTCAAGGCCTTTTTTTGATTGTAGTAAACGGACAGGTCTGACACCTGTAAAATCGCTTCTGTCATACTGTTTCCTTTCTATCCAAAGTGTCCTGTTACGTAGTCATTGGTTGACTGTAGTTTGGCATTTTGGAAAATATTAGAGGTCTTATCGTACTCAATCAAGTCACCCAAATAGAAAAATCCTGTGTAGTCACTAGCACGCGCAGCCTGTTGCATACTGTGGGTCACGATGATAATGGTAAAGTCCTTCTTCAACTCCAGCATGGTTTCTTCAAGTTGAGCAGTCGCAATCGGATCCAAGGCTGACGCCGGCTCATCCATCAAGAGAATATCTGGTTTAACCGAAATAGCACGAGCGATACAGAGACGTTGCTGCTGACCACCTGATAGGGTCAAGGCTGACTTGTGCAAATCATCTTTGACCTGGTCCCAAAGGGCAGCTTGACGAAGGGAGGTTTCTACAATTTCATCCAAGACTTGCTTGTCCTTAACTCCTGCACGTTCATGGGCAAAAGTGATATTGCGATAGATAGACTTGGCAAAGGGATTTGGGCGTTGGAAGACCATTCCAATGTGCTTACGCATCTCATAGACATTGATTTCTGGACGGTTGACGTCAATCCCTTGGTAGAGGATTTGACCTGTGACCTTGGCAATATCAATGGTATCATTCATACGGTTGAGACTGCGGAGGTAGGTTGATTTCCCTGAACCAGAAGGGCCAATTAAGGCCGTAATTTTATTCTTTTCAAATTGCATATCGATGCCCTTAATAGATTCATTTTTACCGTAGTAAACATGTAAATCCTTAGTAGAGAGGGCCACTTTCTCTTCAGGAAAGGTGATGATATGCTTTTCATCCCAATTATATTTTGACATGGCTTCTCCTTTAGGCAGCGGTTAATTTCTTATGTAGGTAGCTTCCGAGTTTACGAGCTCCAAAGTTAAAGATGAGGATAAAGATGAGGAGCACAGCTGCAGAACCTGCTGATACGATTGTTCCATCTGGAATGGTTCCTTCACTATTGACTTTCCAGATATGGACAGCCAAGGTTTCTGCTTGACGGAAGATAGAGATTGGGCTAGTTACACTGAGAATATTCCAGTTTGACCAGTCAAGGGCTGGAGCGGATTGTCCTGCTGTATAGATAAGAGCAGCCGCCTCACCAAAGATACGACCAGAGGCCAAGACGACCCCAGTCACAATACCTGGAAGGGCTTCTGGAATGACCACATGGACAACAGTCTCCCAACGTGAAATCCCAAGGGCCAGACCAGCTTCACGTTGCGTATGGTGAACATGTTTCAAACTGTCCTCAACATTTCGAGTCATCTGAGGTAAGTTAAAGACTGTCAAGGCCAAGGCACCTGAAATGATTGAAAATCCATACTCAAACTGAACTACAAAGATCAAGTAACCAAAGAGACCCACAACAACCGATGGCAGTGAAGACAAGATTTCAATACAGGTTCTGACAAAGTTGGTCACAGGACCTTTTTTAGCATATTCAGCTAGGAAAATCCCAGCTCCCATAGATAAGGGCACAGAGATAATCAAGGTAATGACCAGAAGGAAGAAGGAATTATAAAGCTGAATTCCTATCCCTCCACCTGCTTGGTAAGATGATGATTTGCCAGTCAAGAAAGACCAAGAGATGTGGGGCAAACCACGAACCAAGATATAAAGAATCAAGGATGCCAAGATGGCAACGATAATTCCTGCAATCGAGTAGAGGACAGCTGTTGCAATTTTATCTAATTTCTTAGCGTGCATAGTTTTTCTTTCCTCTTTCTTTCGTAATCAATTTAATCACACTGTTGAAGGCCAAACTCATCAAGAGCAAGACCAAGGCCAAGGACCAGAGAACGTTATTGTCAACGGTTCCCATAACAGTATTTCCGATACCCATGGTCAACACAGAGGTCAAGGTTGCAGCAGGTGTTGTCAATGAAGTTGGGACAACGGCTGAGTTTCCGACTACCATCTGAATGGCCAAGGCCTCTCCAAAGGCACGCGCCATCCCAAAGACCACTGCTGTAAAAATCCCTGAACGCGCTGCCTTCAAGGTCACACGCCAGATGGTTTGCCAACGAGTTGCCCCCATAGCCAAACTAGCTTCGCGGTAATGACGAGGCACCGCACGTAAGCTGTCCGTTGTCATAAAGGTTACCGTCGGTAAAATCATGACAAAGAGAACGAAAATCCCTGACAAAATCCCAAAACCAGTTCCACCAAAGACACTACGGACAAAGGGAACTACGACCTGCAAACCAATAAATCCATACACGACGGAAGGGATCCCAACCAGCAATTCAATAGCTGGTTGCAAGATTCTAGCACCTTTTGGTGAGACCTCCGTCATAAAGACTGCCGCACCAATAGCAAAAGGAGTAGCGATAAGGGCTGATAGGATTGTGACAATAAAGGAACCCAAAATCATAGGAAGGGCACCAAATTGTTTACCTGAAGGATTCCAAGTTTGGCCAAAGAGGAAATCAAAGATATTAACCCCATTGACAAAGAAGGTCGACAAACCTTTTTGGGCTACGAAAATCAAAATCATAGCCACAATGATGACAATCAAAGACAGACAGGCAAAGGTCAAGCCTTTTCCTAATTTCTCTAGACGCGAGTTCTTTGAGGGAGAAAGTAATTTTTTAGCTAATTCTTCTTGATTCATTAGTGACTCCCTTCTAGTGCTGTCACCGTTCCTACAGCATCTTTTTCAACCTTCATTTCCTTGACAGAAATATAGCCCATTCCCTTAACGATTCCACTTTGCGCTTCATCTGAGAGGACAAAGTTGAGAAATTCGGCCACCAATTCATTTGGTTGACCTAGGGTGTACATGTGTTCATAAGACCACAAAGGCCAGTTATTGCTTGTAACATTTTCTGCAGTCGGCTCATAGCCATTCAACTTCATACGTTTAACTGAGTCATCCACATAGGCAAAGGCTAGGTAAGAAATGGCTCCTGGTGTCTGGGAAACAATGTTTTTGACCATCCCATTTGAATCCTGTTCTTGACTCTGCACGGCAGATTGACCATCCATGATAACACTATCAAAGGTTGCACGCGAACCAGAACTTGCCGCACGGTTGATTATGGAAATGGCTAGGTCTTTCCCACCGACTTCTTTCCAGTTGGTTACTTGACCTGTGAAGATGCTACGGAGTTGTTCAGTTGTCAGATTTTCAACGTCAACTTCTTTGTTTACAATCACTGCCAAGCCCGCTACAGCTACCTTATGGTCCACTAGAGCGGATGCGTTGATACCGTCTTTTTCCTCGGCAAATACGTCTGAATTTCCTACATCAACGGCTCCAGACTGAACCTGAGACAGACCTGTACCAGATCCTCCACCTTGGACGTTGACTGTTTTTCCAACGTGCATAGAGCCAAATTCATCTGCTGCTGCTTCGACCAAGGGCTGAAGAGCCGTTGAACCAACAGCTGTCATGGATTCTCCACGATCAATCCAGCTAGCACATCCCGCCAAAGAAGCTGCCAGCAAAAGAGCCGCAAGGGATAGAGCGAGTTTTTTCCTTTTTTTCACTGTTTTTCTCCTTGAAAATAATGGTGAATGCTGTGAATTTTTTCAACTATTTATTTATGTTTTTCTTTTGATAATTGGGAGCCAACTGACGTTACTAGCTTAGTTTTACTTGACATTTACTCAGTTGCCTTCTCCACAAATTTTGACTTAAAATGAAAGACAATTTGAAAAAATCCATACTTCCACTATAACATAGACAAGCTACTTTGACTAGCATTTTCACTTGAATCTGAGGCCTTTTGGAAAATAATTTTTCAAAATATTTCCAGTCACCTTAGCAAAGCCCAAACCATTTCCTTGAACCAAAACTTGGTACCAACCATTTGGCAGACTTTCCGACAGCTGAACGGTTTCTCCAGCCACATACTTTACAAACGCTTCTTGGTCAATTTCAACCGACTGCTTAATCTGACTCGGTTTCAAGGCTAGACCAAGAGCAAAACTAGGCTCAAAGCGTTTCTTCTTAAAGGTCCCTAGATGCAATCCATTCCGAGCAATCTTGAGTTTCCCTAAATCTGGCAAAAGTTCTGGCAAGAGATAAAGCTGGTCACCAAACGTCTGCAAGATACCCGGTAGATTGATGTTTAGATGTTTTTTGGCAAATTCCTGCCACAAGGCAACTTGTTCTCGGCTGAGATTACTCTTACTTGCCTTAAATTTAGATGCTGGATTTTCACCCTTAAACTGTAGATGTGCTACAAACTGACCCTCTCCCTTAAAATGATGAGGATACATCCGAGCCGTTTCTGGCAGGTCAATACCAGCTACCATTCCATTGATATGCTCTACTGGCAACAAATCAAAATCATACTCCTCCAGTAGCCAATTGACAATCTCTTCGTTTTCCTCAGGTGCCCAGGTACAGGTTGAATAAACCAAGCGACCGCCTTGAGCTAGCATGGTTACTGCATCTTCCAGAATTTCTCTTTGCAAACTAGCACATTGACTCGGATAATCTAAGCTCCAATAGTCCATAGCATCTGGTTGTTTACGAAACATTCCTTCACCAGAGCAAGGGGCATCAAGAACGATTAAGTCAAAATAGCCTTTAAAGACCTTGGCCAAGCGGTCAGCAGATTCATTGGTCACCACGACATTTGTCGCTCCAAAGCGCTCCATGTTTTCTACTAAAATCTTAGCCCGTTTGCTTGAAATTTCATTGGAAACAAGGAGGCCCTCCCCTGCTAGATAGGCCGCCAGCTGAGTTGATTTTCCACCCGGTGCAGCAGCCAAATCCAAGACTTTCATACCAGGACTGGGCTGGGCTACCTGAGCCACCATCTGAGCAGCAGGTTCTTGCGAATAAACTAAACCAGTAGCATGCTCAGGCGATTTCCCTGACACCTTTCCATAATGGCCCCAAGGGGTTTGAGGAATAGTATCAGGAAAGGAAACTGGCGCTTCTTTTAAAGGATTGACCCGAAAAGCCGAAACCGCTTCCTCCTCAAAAGAGGCAAGAAAATCTCTTGCCTCATCTCCTAGTATCTCTTCATATTTTTCAACAAATCCTTCTGGAAATTGCATTTAAGTTCTTTTCCTTTCGTAAATATAGGACTGAATTTCCTCCAGCATCTCAAGAGGTAGCATCATGACTGGCTGTCTGGTTTGAAAATCAGGAGCTTCACCAGAAAGAGTCACCACCCGATAGCCCAGACCTTCTCCTAAAATACTAGCCGCAGCATAATCCCATGGTTGCAGATAAGTGACATAAGTCAACAAACGCCCTGATAAAATCTTGGCAAAACTAATGGCCGCACTCCCATAGACACGAACACCGAGGACCGCACGAGCCAAATCAGCCAGTCCCCATTCATTGGTTTCCAGCATACCACTATTTCCTGCGATGAGAAAATCTCCAAGGGGTTTTGCTTTAAAGGGAGCTAGGGGCTTATTATTTAGATAAACTGGAAAGGTACCACCACCGTGATAACAATCCCCCTTGACTACATCATAAATGAGACCAAACTGGCCTTGACCATTTTCAAAATAAGCCACCATAACAGCAAAATCTTCCTGCTGGGCTACAAAGTTACTGGTACCATCAATCGGATCAATGACCCAAACCTTGCCCTCTTGAACTGAAGCTCGCAGACAACCTTCTTCAGCACAAATCTTATCATCAGGATAACGGGATAAAATCTCACCAACCAAGAGTTCCTGAACTTCTTTGTCCAGTCTGGTCACCAAGTCTGTTGGAGAGGACTTGGTCTCAACACGCAAGTCTTCCTGCATGTGGTCAAGGATGTACTGGCCTGCTTTCTTAATTAGCTCTTTAGCAAATTCAAATTTACTTTCCAAGAGAAATCTTTCCTTCCCCTTTTTCCTTAGCCGCCTGAACTGCTCGGTAAAGCGAATAGCCACTCACTGTTTCAAATTCTCGTCCCAAACGTTTCTCTTCACTCTTGCTTGGAACGACCGCTTTGAATCCCTTATAGGAGTCCAGTAACTTTTTAGCCTCTACCTTGCCTTCATAGGCGGATTCAACATCATTAAAAAAAGAAAGCACTGAAGCAAGTTCTTCAGTGCTCCACGACAAATCTAGTGGGTAACTATACTGTTTGTTCATTAACTAATACCAGCTCTCATTCTTGCTTCTTTTAGTTCTTGCTTACGGTAACTACGAGGGAGAAAAGCACGAATCTCATCTTCATTAAAACCGATCTGCATACGTTTGGCATCAATAATAATTGGACGACGCAAAAGACTAGGATACTGCTCAATTAAATGAAGCAATTCTGATACCGAGATACTCTCCACATCAATATTCAATTTTTGAAAAATTTTTGAACGAGTTGAAATGATGTCATCAGTACCATTTTCGGTCAAGGAAAGGATGTGTTGCAATTCTTTTCTTGTTAAAGGACTGGTCATAATATTGTGTTCCACAAAGGGAACCTTATGTTTTTCTAACCAGGCCTTAGCCTTACGACATGATGTACAGCTCGGTGATAGAAATAGTGTAATCATGCTTTTCTCTTCTTATCTATACTTTGCTACTTCTATTATACAAAAAAATAAAGCGCTTGACTAGGGATTTTTAGAAAAAAAAGCCTATTTTTTCAAGAAAAATAGACTGTTTGCGAACGATTAATACATCTCTGATTTAGTTAATTCACTCTT
>NZ_AEDV01000053.1 GCF_000148545.1 Streptococcus mitis SK597
AACGGATTTTTATAAGAATAACTAGATGAAAGGCAAACCCCGAAGTATGAGAGAGCTCGCCAGTAACAATTTACTTTGTACACTATCCATAAATAGCAAACATCTCAAGCTCCATTAATCTTCAAAACATCTTAGATAAAATCTAGTCCAAAATTTAAACAATTGATGCTGTAGGATTTATACATTGTTATAAATTTCTAGTCGTTTTGTTCTTATGATAAGAAAAATGGCATAGAAAAACGAGTATATCCAACTACGGAAATGCTCGTTTTTTTGCTAGTTAGAAATGATTTTTTGCTCAGCCTCATTTCTTTTTATAAAATTTATCAAGCAAGCGACCAACTATCTCATCTTTTTTCTATTTCTACCAATATGCGTGACAGGTAGTAATGATAGTAAAAAATAGCAAGACCAAGCAGGAGGATAAGAGTTCCTACTCCCAAGCTAATGGCAAGGATAGGGGAGAGAGACCGAACCAAGAATAAGCTCCCGATTACAAGGGCCATCAGGATTACACTATAAATTAAGAGTAAAACTATTGCTACTATACCATTTGAACGATTCACCAGGTCGGTAATACTACTCCAATTGGTTGACAGATTCTTCACATCCTTAAAATAATGGTGACAAGAAAGGATGACACTGGCAAGGGTCCAGACTACAAGAAGGTAAATCATCGAAAGGATGGGCAAGCCTAGATATATAGAGAGACCAAGTAAAGTCAGAATTGGTAAAAAGGACTGGACAGCAAATATAATCCAAAATTTCACTTTCACATAACGAGCAAAGTCAAAGGGTAAACTCTTCAGAAAATCAAAATTTTCTCTCTCTAAAGACAAGGCAATTGAAGGCAGGCTGGTAATATTGTTATTGACAACCGCTATAAACATTCCTACAAAAAACAAGGGTAACCAGTATGGAGGATGAATGTCTGGGACTAACTGAGAATCTCGGATTTTGGAAATCAGACCAATCATCATGAGATAAGGAAGGAAAGCGCTTGTAAAAAGCACTGTAACCACGCCAGTTCCCTGTCCCAAGAGAGAGAGGTTGTAGCGCAAAACCATGCGGAAAAATCCCTTTTTAGTAGTTGAAATTCTCTCCTTGCTGCGACGTTCTTTTTTGACCTTCTCCTCACTATTAAGCAGGATAACGTCATAAAAACGAGGAAGGACCTTCTTTTTGGTCAGATAAAGCAGGAAGAGAGTTAGTCCTATCCAAGCGAGCAAACCCAAGATGGCTTCTGTCGAAAAAGGCTCCACTGCTATTTTGTAAAAGAGATGAATAGGATAAAGAAGAGGTGGAATGTCTCTAACTCTGTCAACTATAACTCCAGAAGTCGACTGTAGAAAGAGGACAAATATTAAAGGTATGAGAACTCCTATCCCAATCATCACATTGGCAAAAATAGACTGATACTTTCTGAAGACCGTAGTCTGAGCCAAGAAATGTACTGCCACTACCATCACTAAAATGACAGAGACAAATAATAAGGCCAAGGACAGCAGCATCAAAGGAAAACCCAGCCAAAGAGAAGGAGCTAGCCTAATGTAGAGGGCTAGAAAATAAGCTAGGATTGGTACAATTCCAGCTAGAGCTGGCAAGAGGACAGACAGGCCTTTAGCAATTATAATCTCTGATTCTTTAAAAGCATAGGGCCTATAAGATGCCAAGTCCTTACTCTCATAAAAGACATTGTAAAATGCAGTGAAAGAAGTTGAAAAGGCAAGCACTAGAAAAATAGCAACCATGAAACTAAAATGAACAGGACTTTCCTCAAAAGGAAAACGAAAGGCTATATTACTAAAAAAGATAAGTAATAAAAGACTGGAAAAAATGTAAGAACTTAGGACTCTAGCGGAAACATTTACTTTTTTCCCAGGATTCTTAGCCTGCTTCTTTCGTAGATTAGCCAGATTAGCTTCCTTAGATGAATAGAGGATATTGATATCAACTAATTTTTTAATGACCTTGAGACGCATCTGAAACCTCCTCTTTTCTACCAGCAAGGCTAAGGTAGATACTTTCCAAAGACTGGTCTGGGTGGTCTTTTCTCAAGTCCTCTACACTACCACAATAAATCAAATGTCCCTTTTTCAAAATAGCAATCCGATCACAGACTTGCTCGGCTACCTCTAGGACATGGGTTGAAAACAAGACTGTCTTGCCTTTTTGCGCATGCTCCTTCATCATCTGCTTCAAATCAAAGGCAGCCTGAGGATCCAAACCAGTCAAGGGTTCGTCCAAAACCCAAATATCAGGATCAGACAAGAGTGCCCCGATGACAAAGACTTTCTGACGCATTCCGTGAGAAAGAGTTTCAATAACCTGATAACGATTTTCAGCAAAATCAAAAACACTCAATAGCCTAGCTAGACTAGCCTCCAAGTCAGAGCTAGTCAGCTCATAGGATGAGGCAAGCAATTCCCAAAATTCATTGGCTGTTAAACGCAAAAATAAGTCAGGCGAGTCTGCTACGTAGCCAATCTTTCGTTTGATCGCCAAGCGATTTTCCGATAAATCCTGACCGTCTACCAAAATACGACCACTGCTGGGTGAAATGATACTGACTAGGGATTTTATAGTGGTCGATTTTCCAGCCCCATTATGGCCAATCAAGCCCATAATCTCCCCATTTTCAATCTGCAAATTGAGATTGCTCAAAGCCTCTTTATCACCATACAACTTACTAACATTTTGAAATTCAATCATGGGATGACTCCTATCTTTATCTATATTACATACTATTATACTAGCACTTTGATACAAAAAACTCCAAGCAGGCAGAGCCTGCTAACTCATGACAGAAAAAGAAGTTTAGCTTATAATGAAGATGAACAATACAAATCCGTGGTGTTTACTAGGGCTTTTCCTAGCCTGTACAAAAAACTGGATGAACAAGAGTCATGAGATAACTCGAATATGCCTTGAGCATGAAAATAAAATTGCAATTAGCCTCTTGTTCTATTGTTCAAATAGTTAACAGGAGGTTTTTATAATGGAAGTCATGATTGAAACGTGTTGTGGTATTGATGTCCACCAAAAATCTATTGTTTGTTGTATTCTAGATGGTCCACTAGATACCAATAAACCAAAGAAAATTCAGAAGAAATTTGGGACAACTACTGTAGCTCTTCGCAATGCCTTAGATTGGTTGGTAGAAAACCATGTCACACATGTCTTTTTTGAAAGTACTGGGCAATATTGGCTCCCTCTCTTTAATATCTTTTCAGATTCTGATCTCGTCTTAGTACTTGCCAATCCTCAACATATCAAGAATGTACCCGGTCGTAAGACAGACATGAAGGACGCTGAATGGATTGCTCAACTCGGTCGTTGCGGACTAATTGAACCTTCCTATATCCCTGCCCCTGAAGTGGTACAGCTTCGTTTATTGACACGTCGCATGCGTTCTTACAAGCAACGTCAAACTCAAGTTAAAAATGAAATTCACAATCTCTTACAACGGGCCAATATCAAGCTAACCAGTTATCTTTCTGATGTTTTTTCTAAGACGGGGCAAGCACTTTTAAAATTATTCATTAACGGAGAAACAATTAATGTAGACTCTGTTATTCCTTGTATCCAGAAGCGAGTGAAAGCAAGTCCAGAAGAACTCGTTGAAGCGATGGAAGGAAAGTTATCACTAGAAGACCGCTTCCTCTTAGACCAGAGCTTAGAGGAATGTCAGATGTATCAGGAACTCATTGAAAAATTGACCGATGAGATTCAACACTACATCGAAAAGGAGTTTCCCTGAGGAAAATAGGCTACTTCAAACCATTCCTGGTGTGAATGAAAACTGTGCTGCCACTATTCTAGCTGAAATTGGACCAACTGTTACAGCCTTTCCATCCGATGCACACTTAGCATCATGGGCTGGACTAGGCCCAGGGTCTTATGAAAGTGCTGGCATTAAAAAATCCTCACACATCACGCAAGGAAATCGATATATCAAACAGGCTTTGACCATGTCGGGATTAATTGCAGCACATTCTAAGGATCCAGCTTTTTCTTCTTTTTACAATCGAATTTCCCAAAGAGGAAGCAAGATGAAGGCGGTTATTGCTTGTGCTCATAAGATTCTCAGAATCATTTACAAACTACTATCCACCAAGCAGACTTATCAAAAAGAAAAGGCGCTAGGACTGAGGAAACAGTTCTAACGCCAAAACTAAAAAAATTTCAATTACAGTATAGCACAGGAAGTGATTTTTTGCGCTTTTTTACTGTTTTTTTTCAAATAAAAATCAATACTTTATTTTAAGTAGTTAAAATAGTTTCCTTCTATCTTATGCAAACGTTGGCGCTAACCAATACTTTATGATAGAATAAAGAACAAGATTGACAAGTAAGAGGAAACATCATGCAAAATCAAACACTCATGCAATACTTTGAATGGTATCTGCCCCACGACGGTCAGCACTGGACGCGCCTAGCTGAAGATGCTCCACACCTAGCTCATCTGGGGATTAGCCACGTCTGGATGCCACCAGCTTTTAAGGCAACCAATGAAAAAGATGTCGGCTATGGGGTCTATGACTTATTCGACCTAGGAGAGTTTAACCAAAAAGGTACTATCCGCACCAAGTATGGTTTCAAAGAAGACTATCTTCAAGCTATTCAAACCCTAAAAGCACAGGGAATCCAGCCTATGGCCGATGTGGTGCTCAATCACAAGGCTGCAGCCGATCACATGGAAGCCTTTCAGGTTATTGAAGTGGATCCTGTAGACCGTACAGTTGAACTTGGAGAACCCTTCACCATCAATGGCTGGACTAGCTTTACCTTCGATGGTCGCCAAGATACCTACAATGACTTCCACTGGCACTGGTACCACTTCACAGGTACAGACTACGATGCCAAACGCCGTAAGTCTGGGATTTATCTGATTCAAGGGGACAATAAGGGCTGGGCCAACGAGGAATTGGTCGATAACGAAAACGGTAACTACGACTACCTCATGTATGCCGACCTAGACTTTAAGCATCCTGAAGTCATCCAAAATATCTATGACTGGGCTGACTGGTTCATGGAGACGACTGGTATTGCTGGTTTCCGTTTGGATGCCGTTAAGCACATTGACTCTTTCTTCATGAGCAATTTTATCCGCGATATGAAGGAAAAATACGGTGAGGATTTCTATGTTTTTGGTGAATTTTGGAATCCCGATAAGGAAGCCAATCTAGACTATCTTGAAAAAACGGAAGAACGCTTTGACCTTGTCGATGTTCGTCTCCACCAGAATCTCTTTGATGCTAGCCGAGCAGCTTCCAACTATGACCTTCGTGGCATTTTTACAGATAGCCTGGTTGAACTCAAGCCCGACAAGGCTGTGACTTTTGTCGACAACCACGATACCCAACGAGGACAAGCCCTTGAGTCGACTGTTGAAGAATGGTTCAAACCAGCAGCCTATGCCCTCATTCTGTTACGCCAAAATGGCCTTCCATGTGTCTTTTACGGCGACTACTATGGGATTTCAGGGCAATATGCTCAACAAGATTTCAAAGAAGTCCTTGACCGCCTCCTAACCATCCGAAAAGATTTGGCCTATGGAGAACAAAATGACTACTTTGATGATGCTAACTGTATCGGTTGGGTACGTTCAGGTGCTGAACATCAATCCCCAATCGCAGTCCTTATCTCAAATGACCAAGAAAACAGCAAGTCTATGTTTGTCGGCCAAGAATGGGCTAACCAAACCTTTGTAGATTTACTTGAAAACCACCAAGATCAAATTACAATTGATGAGGAAGGTTATGGACAATTTCCAGTCTCAGCTGCTTCGGTAAGTGTCTGGGCAGCTAATACAATCTAATTGCCAATGATTATCAAGCCAGATCCAATTGGATTTGGCTTTTTTGTATTCACAAAAAGACCTACCCAAATGGATAGATCTTTAAACAACCTATATTTTTGTTAAAAATTATATCACTAATTGACACGTTCTGTTCTCAAACATTATAATTTTCATCTAAATCTATAAAATTTTATCTGATTTTGTTCTATTACATTTCCAACATAATGTTTGTAAATTACTTTCCGTAGACATTCCACCCTTTGAAACTGGAATAATATGATCCACTTCTAGCAATAATAAATCTTGTTGAGCAGTAGATGCTCCGCAATATTGGCAAGTATAACAATCCCTTTCCTTGACATACTCACGTAATTTTTTAGTCATTAATGCACGTTGAGCTTTAGCACTTTTCTTATACTTAACTTGCTCATCCATATAAGTAATTAATAATTCAATTATTTCCTCATTTAGTGTAAGTGAAGTAACTTGACTAGAATTACCACCTGCACTAACATATTGAAAAGTATAGGTAGGAAAATTAAAATTAATTTGGGGAACTTCAATGTTGGTATAATATAAAAATTCTTCTTTATAATACTTTAAAATAAACTGTGGAGGATTTAAACTATTTAAAATTCTTGCTAATCTATTATCAAGATTCTCTTTAGCATTAAGAAATCGTGATACTTGTTCACCAATCTCTTGAATACGCTGTAGATTTTCTTCGTTAGGCTTAAAATCAAAATACTTACATAAATACTTAAAAGGTTCTAACTCTGCATTTCTAACAACTTGTAGTGAAGCATTATAAACATATTTAGATTGATAATCAATAACGTTCCTATCACGTTGAATATTATACAAACTTGTATTTTGTCCTTTAGCTACATGAGCATACTTATATTTATCAAAACTTGTAGATTGTAAGCTTACCTCATCAAACTTCTCAACATATTTAGCTATTTCATTATATTCTGTAACAAAAGAATCGATTTGTATTTTATTCCGAATAAATTCATCACTTAAAAAGTAATGTTTTTTCATATTATAACGAACAAGCCTATAAATTAAATAAATCCAACCAATCCAAGGAATAAAGAACGCAACAATAAACTTGAGAATTTCATTATTTTTTCTTTTGAATTTATTTAATTTAATTTTATTTCGCTCTTCTTCTATTACACTTATTGGTATTTCAATCGATGAGGTCGATGAGTATATTTCATCTATCGGTTTATTTATTGTATCTCTGTTACTATTAACAGCTATAGCTTTTTTACTATCTTTAATATACAACCAATAGAAAAGGAAAGTAAATACGGAACTAAAAATAATTTGAGATATAAATTGTTGGAAGCCTAGTTGGTCAATAATTTTTTTGGAATCAAATATAAATCCAATTGTTCCCATACCAAAAAATATACTTAAAGCAACATAAATTTTTCTTTTCATAAGAATACTCTCTTAACAATATCTTTTCAACTCTTAATTTTTAAAATTATCAAAGAATTAATAATCGAGTTTACAATTTACCTGCTACTGCATCCAACAATTCTTGGATTTTAGCTTGGTTGCTTCCTCCTGCCATGGCCATGTCTGGTTTACCACCACCACGTCCATCGACGATTGGTGCTAATTCTTTGACAAGGTTTCCTGCATGAAGGTCTTTTATCTTGCTTGCTACAAGGACATTGACTTTGTCACCGATAGCAGCAACTAGGACAAGAAGATCAGAGTAGTCTTTTTGTTTCCAGTTATCCGCAAAAGTACGAAGGGCATCGGCATCTGATACAGACACTTGGCTAGCAATGTAACGGTGACCATTTACTTCTTTAACATCCTTGAAGATGTCGCCTGCAGCTGCAGCTGCGGCTTTTTCTTTCAACTCAGCATTTTCTTTTTGCAATTGACGAAGTTGTTCTTGAAGTCCTTCTACCTTGTGAGGGACTTCTTTAAGTTGAGGTGCTTTCAAGGTTGCTGCGACAGCTTTAAGAGCGTCTTCTTGTTCACGGTAGGCTTCAAAGGCTTCCTTACCAGTCACTGCCAAGATACGGCGAGTTCCTGAACCGATCCCTTCTTCTTTGACAATCTTGAAAAGACCAATTTCAGAAGTGTTGCCAACGTGGGTACCACCACAAAGCTCGATAGAGTAGTCACCGATAGTAACAACACGAACTTCCTTGCCGTATTTCTCACCAAAGAGGGCCATAGCTCCCATTTCTTTGGCAGTGTCAATATCCGTTTCAACTGTCTTAACTTCAAGTGCTTCCCAGATTTTCTCGTTAACTTGCTGTTCAATCGCGCGCAATTCTTCAGCAGTCACTGCTTGGAAGTGGGTAAAGTCAAAGCGAAGGAATTCAACTTCGTTAAGAGATCCTGCTTGTGTTGCATGGTTTCCAAGGATATTGTGAAGGGCAGCGTGAAGCAAGTGAGTCGCAGTGTGGTTTTTCATAACACGGTGACGACGATTTGTATCAATTGCCAAGGTATATTCTTGGTTCAAGGCAAGCGGTGCAAGAACTTCAACCGTGTGAAGTGCTTGTCCGTTTGGTGCTTTTTGAACATTGGTCACAGTAGCCACGACCTTACCTGACTCATCCAAGATTTGTCCGTGGTCAGCGACCTGTCCACCCATTTCAGCATAAAATGGCGTTTCCGCAAAGATAAGAGAGGCAGTTCCTTCTGATACAGCTTCTACTTCTGCATTGTCAGCCACGATAGCCACCAATTTAGAAGACAATTGGCTAGCATTGTAGTTGAAGACACTTTCTACAGTGATGTTTTGAAGGGTTTCATTTTGCATACCCATTGAGCCACCCTTGACAGCTGACGCACGCGCACGTTCTTGCTGTTCTTTCATGGCTGCTTCAAAACCTTCACGGTCTACAGTCATGCCAGCTTCTTCAGCGATTTCTTCAGTTAATTCAACTGGGAATCCATAAGTGTCATAAAGTTTGAATACATCTTGACCAGCAATGACAGATTGACCTTTTTCTTTCAAGTCAGCTACGATTCCTTGGGCAAAGTGTTGACCTGAGTGAAGGGTACGGGCAAATGACTCTTCCTCGCTCTTAACGATTTTTTCGATAAAGTCACGTTTTTCAAGCACTTCTGGGTAGTAGCTTTCCATAATCTTACCAACAGTTGGAACGAGTTTGTAAAGGAAAGGCTCGTTGATACCCAATTTTTGACCATGCATAGAAGCACGACGGAGAAGACGACGAAGAACATAACCACGACCTTCATTTCCAGGAAGGGCACCATCACCGATGGCAAATGACAAAGAACGAATGTGGTCAGCGATAACCTTAAAGCTCATGTTATCGCCATCTTGGTCATAAACCTTACCAGACAATTTCTCCACTTCACGAATGATTGGCATGAAGAGGTCTGTTTCAAAGTTAGTCTTAGCACCTTGGATAACCGCCACCAAACGCTCCAAACCAGCGCCCGTATCAATGTTCTTGTGTGGCAATTCCTTGTATTCGCTACGAGGAACAGCAGGGTCTGCGTTAAATTGTGACAAAACGATGTTCCAGATTTCAATATAACGGTCGTTTTCAATATCTTCTGCAAGCAGGCGAAGACCGATATTTTCTGGGTCAAAAGCTTCCCCACGGTCAAAGAAAATCTCTGTATCTGGTCCAGAAGGTCCCGCACCGATTTCCCAGAAGTTGTCCTCGATTGGAATCAAGTGACTTGGGTCCACTCCTACTTCAATCCAGCGGTTGTAAGAATCTTTATCATCTGGATAGTAGGTCATATAAAGTTTTTCAGCAGGGAAATCAAACCATTCAGGACTTGTCAAAAGCTCATAAGCCCAAGTGATGGCTTCGTCACGGAAGTAATCACCGATAGAGAAGTTCCCCAACATTTCAAACATGGTATGGTGACGCGCAGTCTTCCCTACGTTTTCGATATCGTTGGTACGGATGGCCTTTTGGGCATTAGTAATACGTGGATTTTCAGGAATAATGGTCCCGTCAAAGTATTTCTTAAGGGTTGCTACCCCAGAGTTGATCCACAAAAGAGTTGGGTCATTTACAGGAACCAAGCTCACTGATGGTTCTACAGAGTGACCTTTGGTCGCCCAGAAGTCAAGCCACATTTGGCGTACTTGTGCACTAGATAGTTGTTTCATATTGTCTCCTTATTTACTTGTTTAATGTGATTGGCTTTCCAGCATTTCCACATAGTCAATCGCGACACAGAGGGAAATGACTAGGTCTGCATAAGCGTCCTCCAGAACCGTTACGGTATAGGTAGAGGTCAAATGGAAGAGTTCTTTCTTGATTTCCGCAATCAGCTGATCGCGATCATCCAGCAATTTGAAATTCAAATCCCAGATATTGCCCTCGATACGAAGACCTAGATTATCAAACTCATACTTATCTCGCCAGAAGGTCAACTTCTTACGAATGACAAAACTCGAGCCATCCCGAAGCTGAATCTCAAAACGAGGAAGCAAGGTCAAGATTTCTTTACTGATCTGACTGACCTGTTCACCAGTCGCATCATAGATGGTAAAGGTTTTGGGAATCTTAAAGAATGATCCCTCCACCTGATAGGCAATTTCTCCCCTGTCATCCTTGATAGCGAAGCGTTCGCCTCCAAGACGAAACTTTTGTTTGACAAGAAATGTTTTCATCAACACCTCCAAAAACCAAAAGACAAGCTCATATCACGAAGGGCGAAAAACCGCGGTACCACCTTCATTCAATGAACTTGTCATTCTCTTATTCTTATGCAATTGTTAAATTGAGTAGCATGACTTTCTAGCTTAGATGGCTCGCAGCACCGCCATTTCTCTGGACTAAGATAACTGAAAATCAATTCTCAACTTTCTTATTATATCGTTTTTGGAGAGGTTCGTCAAGGTTAATGACCATGAAACATCAATGTTTTATTTTTCTTTTAAAGTTCTACCGTCAAAACTTGACCTTGCTTAACAACCTGTTCTCCTGCAATATAGACATCATCAACATCACTGGATTTGACAGCATAAACCAGGTGAGAGAGCATATTTTCTTGGGGTTGGAGATGAATTTTCCCTTGTGGTTGAATAACGAGAAAATCTGCCTGTTTACCTACTTCCAGACTTCCTATCTGATTTTCCATTCCAAGGACCTTAGCACCTTCGATTGTCAGTGCCTTGAGAGCTGTTTCGATCGGAAATTGGCTGGCATCCCCACTTTTCATCTTCTGAAGAAGGGCTGCAGTCCGTCCTTCCTCAAACATATCTAAATTGTTATTGGAAGCAACCGAGTCAGTGGCAATTCCGACTGCTACTCCCGCTTTTTGGAGCTGGATAATTGGAGCGATTCCTGATGCCAGTTTGAGGTTACTGATAGGATTGTGGGCAATAGACACTTGAGAGGTTGCCAAGCGTTCAATTTCTCGCTCATTTAATTCGACCCCGTGAGCAAAGACAGACGGATGGTCTAAGTAACCCAGTTCTTCTAGAAAGGCGAGGGGACGTTTGCCGTATCGTTTCAGGATAATGCCAGATTCCTCCTTAGTCTCCGCAACATGAATATGGATAGGAATATTCAACTCTTTTGCCATATCTAAGCTTTCTTCCAGCAAGTCTTTGCAACAGCTGTAAGGAGAATGAGGTGCTACCATGACCTTGAAATTTGGATTTTTATATCCAATAATTTCCTCAATAATTGTTCGAGTTCTGCTTATAGTCTCAGCAGTTGTCTCTGCCTCTGAAGAAAAAAGAGTCGGTGAGAAATAACAACGCATCTTGGAAGTTTTCACTGCCTGATAAATCTGCTCAATCTCCACTCCATTGGGATTATACATATCGTTGAAGGTTGTTGTTCCTGACTGGATCATCTCTATCATAGCTTCTTTAACCGCTCTTGTAGTCATGTCGGGAGTAAATCCTGCTTCTGCAGGCCAGATATAATCATTGAGCCATTCATGGAGATTACTATCATCCCGGATTCCTCGCAAGCCTGTCATAGCAGAATGGGTGTGGCAATTAACCAAACCAGGCATAATCCAGGCTCCCTGATAGTCTATAATCTGCTCAGCTTGCTCTAAAATCTCTGACTTCTCTTGACCAACATAGACGATTTGAGAATCCTTAACTGCTAAGATTCCATCCAAATAAAGATGGAAATCTTGGTCACAAGTCACGATATTTACATGCTGATAGACTTTCATTCTAGGCTCCTTTTCTAAAAGACAATTTATACTCTCTTCAAACCATGTCAGCCTCT
>NZ_AEDV01000052.1 GCF_000148545.1 Streptococcus mitis SK597
GGACAAAATAGTGTCAACTGAGTTGAAGTAACCATAGTCAGTTCGGTCTAAGACACGCGCGACATAGGTTCCAGTTAGGATGGGAAAAATAATATTTAAGACACGAATTCCCATATAAGATAGAGCATTTAATTTTATACTTTTCATTCAATTTACCTCGTTTTTCATTATATCATAAAGTTAGTTAAAATAACTCTTTTGTTTTCAACAACTAGTCTTTAATTATTTTAAAAAATTTTTAGGAACTCAAATCCTCAAAAATTTAAGATTAAAAACTAATTTTTTGAGGATTTCAAATAAAATTTATTGAACTTTAACCAAGGACAAATATATCGTTAAAAAAGCAAAAAACTCCAATTGGGATTGAAAATACAAAAATTATTAAGTCTTAATTATTTAGTTACAGTACGATAATTATAATAAGATTGAAAGTTTATGATTTATATCTTTCATAGAAGTCTTTTCAATTAACTTTTAAGTAATCTTTGAATTGAGAATCTAACGGATTTGTTGATATTCTTTACTAGAGGACTCTCCGTGACTACCATCTTCTAACAAGACAACAAAATAGACTCCATAATATCTATAGGGAGGGTACCCACTACAAATATTATGGAGCCTCAAAATCGACTCTTCGCCAACTTTAAAGACACGATGTATCAGGAGGCTTATAATTTAAAGGTTGCTACACCGAGGATAGAGCGGTTTAAGTTTCTGAGAATTTGAAGACTTTGCTCAAATTTCTTATAACGAGTCACTCCGTATTCTTCAACAAGAAGGACTGTATCTCTTTCTAAAAGAGATGGTACATCTTGTAAATCGACAAAATGCATTCCTTTTAAAGACTCTTGATTTTGTTTCAATTTATCTAGGATAGCTTTGTTTGAGCTAACGATAGTCAATTCCTGTCCAGCATTTTTGTATGACAAAACATCTGCTAGGTTGGCAATTGTTGTGATCTCTGTTACAAAATCAATTTGATATTGAGAAAAATCACCTGCTCTATTGATTGTTGGATTAAAGAGATAAACCAATACATTTCCCATCACAACCAAAATCACACAGACTACTCCAATAACAGCTAAACGGAGAATCAAGTTTTTCACATTTAAGCCAAGCGCTGTCTCACCGTTTGCATTCAATTCTTTAGAGTTGATGGTTTCCAATTTTTCAATTTTCACATTTGCATAAGTGTGTTTAAATTTCTCAATCAATCCATCAAATTTTCGCTCTAACAAGTCATTGACATCCTTACTTGGTGTCAAAATTTTCACACCAACCCCTGCATCGTCAATCATATAGTAGACGGTCAATTTTTTCCACCAATAGTCATTCGTTGAATTTTTCAAGGTTGTTTCTGTCGTGTCTAATTCACTGGCAATTTTTTTCAACTCACTGGGTTCTACATCATTGAAAAGATAAGCTCCATTCAAATTACCATCAATCAATTTCCCATAAAAATCACTATAACCACCAATTTGATGATTCAAAATCGTTTTGGCTGAATCTTCTGGAGGAGTAATTTTATAGCTAAGATAAGTTGAATAACTTGTTGTGTCTTTGACAGTATTTTTATTCTTAACTGCTTTAATGGTAAATGGTACAGCAATAAGAGCAAATAAAGCGATGAGAGCTAAAATATTTACTTTTCGTTTTTTGTAAAGATTTGCAAACAAATCAGCTACTGAATAATGTTCAAACATGATTTTTTTCTCCTTTGTTTAGTAGATACTGGTTTTCTTTTGTAAGCATTTTTGCTACAAATATAATCACAAGAACAATTCCCCAGAATTGCATTGTAAATAAATTGAAGAAACTTTCTGAAAAGCTACTTCTTGGCATAAAGAATAGATTATTCAAGATGAGTAGGGACAAGGCAAATAAGATTGTTCTTGAGCGATAGGCTACTTGCAGCATGGCTATGAATAACATACCTAGCAAGAGACTAAGTAGAAAGACTCCTATCATACCATAGTCAGTATACAACTCCATAATATAGCTACTTCCGATACCATGTCCTTTCAAGTATTCCTTATTCAGAACAAGATAGGATAGATTGTGGGCATAACTATTACTATCAATAGCCAATTCCACACTATTAGTTGTATGCTCAAAGGCTTTTCCTCCGAAAATTGCCCCCAAACTCCCCCTTGCAAAATAATCAAGAACAGGACCAAAAGTAAAATTACGGAAATCTCGGTAAGGGAGGCTACTGTTAAATAGAAAACCTCGAGCCAAGACACCAAAACTAGTCCCTTGTTTATAGATAAAGTCAAGCAGGATATCCCAGAAACCTGTATGGGAAACTTGGACATTATCCCGTACATAATTGAGCACTCCCATCGCTAACATGAGAATAGGAGATCCTACAAAAATCGCTAACTTTTCTTTAAATCCAATCCATTTTCCTTTTTCAGTTTGCTCCCGCATAAAGTAATAAACAAAAGCAAATAAAATACTTAAAATAAAAGGATTTCGCGTCCCGATTGCCAAATGAATGGTATTAGCTGCAATGAAGGATACTAACACTGCTGTTGCCTGCCATTTTTTTGGCTTGGTTGCCAGATACATACACATTGCATAGACCGTAAAGGTAGACAAGATGTAGGTAATATAAGGTAGTTTACTTTCAAAATTTGCATAGTAGGCATAGTAGGAAGTCTGCAAGCGATACAGGAGTCGTTCAAATAACCGAATGAAATAGAAAGGATAGGTTAGCAGAAAAACTCCTAGCGATACAAAGCGTAACCGCTTGATATAAACCTCTTTTAGAGAATTTCCTATATTTGCTACTTTTATTTTCTTCCTAGCTATGAAGTAACGAGCCAGGACGCCTCCTGTGGTCAAGCCCAGAATCGAAACCATGACGACTATAAAGGCAAAACGATAGGCTATCGGATGATAGGTATCCAGAGCGCCATCCCTAAAATAATCAATGGTCGGTCTTGATACCAGAAAGACAAAAATAGTTAAATAGAAAATAAAATGGATTAAGTAATACTTGATATCATTCCAGCAGGCAATTAAGCTACTAACCAGTAAGAACAATAAAGTAGAAAGCAAGCTAACATTGTTATTATTAAACAGATACACAATTCCACTTACTAGCGTCAAAGCATAACTGACTATGGTCAAACTAAATAATAATCGTTTTCCATCAATCACTTGCTCACCCCCGTTCTAATGTAATTTTTTAGATTTTTCAATATTTTTTAGTAATAAGAATCGGTATAAGGAAATATTTATGAATAGAGCCAAGGCACTAATTCTTCTCCCCTTACGGAAAATTGGATTCCTAGAAATAGCAAAGGCATGGCCTTTTAAAAAACGATGAATCTGAGAATAGGCTTCAAATTGTTTATACTGATCATCTAGTAACATCTTATCTAGAATAAAGAAATGGGCATAGGCCAATCTGAAAAAAGCAACCTCTTTCAAATCCGGATAGTTTTTCACAACTTCATTGTAAAACTTTTGGTAGATATCAATATAGGCTAAATCCTTCTCTGCATAGGGTTTAGTCGTAATACTATCCCCTCTATGGAAATAGTAATAATAGGGTTTGGTATTAACAACGTACTTCTTAGCCAACTTGATTAAGTCAAAATGATAATAAGCATCTTCATAAATCAATCCCTTTGGAAAGGATAGGGCTGTTGCAATCTCTCTCTTGATTAGCTTATTGCAAATCGTTCCAGGTATTTTTTCACCTATGAGGTATTCCTTTAGAAATGTTTGAGAATCACAGACAAAATACTCATCCTGATTGGCTGACTGTGGACTTTCATCATTAGCATAGACATTCATGACACCACAGCTCGAAACATCCGCATCTTCTTGAATTAATTGTTCATATAAGCTCTGAATCATTTCTGGATGGATATAATCATCTGAGTCAATGAAAATCAGATAGTCTCCGTGAGCCTGCTTCATTCCATCGTTTCGTGCTTGCGACAAACCTTCATTCTTTTTATGAAGCACTGATACCCTATCATCTTGTTCAGCGATTGAATCACACAAGCGACCACTTTCATCCGTTGCTCCATCATCAACAAGAATAATTTCCAGATTTTGATAGGTCTGCTTCTGAATGGAAGCTATCGATTTTTCTAGGTACTGCGCCACATTATAGACTGGCACAATGACACTAATTAATGCAGTTTCCATGCTACTCCTCTAATAGTTTTTCTACTTGTTCGATTTGTTTGGCAATTGTGAATTGTTGAATGAATTGGCTAGCCTCATTGACATCGAAGTTTGAGGCAGAGGTCATGTAGTTCGTAATTGCCTGAGCTGCCTCTTGATTGCTCTCAATGATTTGTCCAAATCTTCCTTCTTGTGATAGTTCCTCAGCCCCTCCGACATCCGTAGAGACAAAAGGAAGTCCCAGACTCAAAGCTTCCACATATACTCCAGGAAAACCTTCTTGTTTAGACATAGACAAGAGAACTTTCATCTGAGACAAATACTGGTATGGATTTTTTTGATAACCAAGGAAATGTACATAGTCCTCAAGCCCATACTCGTTGACTCTTTTTTTCAGTTCCTCTTCCATGTCACCAGTCCCTATGAAGTAAAGATGATAGTTTTTTCCCTCTTGGTGCAATAAGCGTATCACTTCCACCACACGGTCAGAGCCCTTATTTTCCTCAATCCGTCCGATAGTACAGATACTTTGAGGCGCAATCTCGATATCGATCTTCTCTTGAGATTTTTCTAGAATACTCTGAAAATCATATCCATTGTAGACCGTCTGTAATTTCGCAGCATAATCTGGATAGACTTCCTTGATAGAATGACTGGTCTTTTTTGAAATTCCTACAATGGTATCCGCAGCATCCAACTGGCGTCTATGTGATTCTCTTTTGGCGCTATCCTTAAGAAATTCTTCGATACTTCCATGAATCCAAGAGATTTTCTTGACTTCTTTTCTTTTAGAGAACAAAAGCGGAGGATTCATAATGGTAAAAGAAACTTCAACATCATAGTCATCTTTCACCAGTAAGCGACGTGTCAATCTTGGAAAATAAATTCTCATTCTCCACAAAAGAGCTCGTAACCATCTAGCTTGGCGATAATCTTGAAAGGATTTTAAAATGCGTACATGCTTGGGAACAGATTCGTATCCCTTGTCAAAGTGCTCCATTTCAAGAATATCAATATCATACTTTTCTGGATCTAGATTTGAAACAATTGTCGACAGAATCTTCTCTGCGCCACCTCCAAGAGAAAAAGACCACATAAAAAATAAGATTTTTTTCTTAGCCACCATATTCTCCCTTGTATTCTGTATAAGACTTATCCATATCAGCGATGACAGCATCATGATGTGGTAGCTGCTTGTCTGCTGGTGGAGGTGTCATATAATCCCCAAAAGCAGTGCTGAGATAGGCATCGTAGCCAACTGGAATAGGCATCTCTGTCCTTTCAAATGGTAAGAAAAGATTGTCTTCAAAAGATGCGATTGGGTACTTGTTTCTCATGTAGCCAGGACCTGAGCATAATTCTGTGATGCCATCGCTCTCAGCCAAACCATACTTGGTCATTTCTTTTTCAGCTTTTTTCCAAATGCGATAACGAAGAGATTTTGGAGTTACACCCAGTAAAATACGACTCCCCCATTTCATAAGAGCACCATGCTTTTCTGGAATAGTTTGCGCACAAAAAAGAGAATAAATCAAGGCCCAACGAACCTGTTTTTTCCGCTCAGCTGGATTTTTAGGATAATAATCCAAAGGCAAGACATCCAAGGCCAGACCATGTGGCAATTCTAAATCCTGCTGGTAAGGTTTGATACAGGTAGTTTCCTTGTCACGAATGGTAATAAAAAGATTGCGGTCGACAAAATCCTTGTTACTCTTTGACAAGAAATAACGTTCATCTGCATAACGAGGCCATAATTCTGCTAATTTCTCATAATCTTTACGAGGCATAAAAAAGTCTAGGTCATCATCCCAAGGAATAAAACCCTTGTTTCGAAGGGCACCAATAGCACCTCCTCCACAGAGATAACAGAGTAAATCATGTTCCTTGCAAAAGGCAACAAAATATTCAGCCATCTCCAGACTACGAGCCTGAATTGCTTTTAAATCAGTCATATTATTCATTATTCTTTCTATCGTATCATTTCATTATACCACAAATAGGGGGTGAAAATCTATTGAAGACTGTAAAAAATCAAAGCCTGACTGCTATTCAAATAGCTATCAAACTTTGATTTTTCTGTCTTATACCCTTCGAAAATCTCTTCAAACCACGTCAGCTTCACCTTGCCGTAGGTATAGGTAACTGACTTCGTCAGTCTTATCTACAACCTCAAAACTGTGTTTTTAGCAGCCTGCGGCTAGCTTCCTAGTTTGCTTCTTGATTTTCATTGAGTATTATCTTATCTCAAGCCCATTTGAGCGAGCTTGGTTTGATATTTGTTTTGATCAACCAGCAAGCCCAAGCCTCCATAAACATCATAGGCATCTACCCAGTCACCAAGTTCTGGAATCGTCAGCTTTTCAATACCATTTTTTGCTCCATCCAAAACAGATAAACCGTTTGTTAGGAGGAAAGTATAGGGTGCATTGGTTGAGGTCATAGCAAAAACCTTTCCAAGAGCTTCAGAACCAGTGAAAAGTTTAGTGGGATCTTTAATTTGCTCTAAAATTGCTGTTAAAACTTGCTGCTGTCTTTTGGTACGGCCGTAATCCGCTTCATCATCATCGCGGAAACGAGCATAATTGAGCAAGGTCGAGCCATTCATCTGCTGTTTTCCGACTTTAATAGTCTGGGTTGGAGACTCAGTCTCAGTAGCGTGTAAATCATCTCCGACTGTAGCTTCTGTTAAT
Organism: Streptococcus mitis SK597; assembly: GCF_000148545.1. Lineage (GTDB taxonomy): Bacteria > Bacillota > Bacilli > Lactobacillales > Streptococcaceae > Streptococcus > Streptococcus mitis_C. The sequence goes on from NZ_AEDV01000052.1 coordinate 6,837, forward strand.
GGACGCCCATTCAATGTTGAAAATTGAGCATCAATTGTCACCCCATCAGGGAAAAGTGTGTCAATCGCTGTTGCAAAGGCCTGAAAATCGACCAAGGCATAGTACTTAATGTCCAAGTCAAAATTATCTTTCAAGACTTGGCGAACCATTTCTGCCCCTTTTTGCCCCTCTTGTTCTCCTAACTCATAGGCTACGTTTAACTTGTTATCCGTCTGTTTTCTACCGTTAATCACTTGACTATAACCATCTATATAGACCAAATTATCACGCATGAAACTGACTAGCTTGATTTTCTTGTCCGAACCTCCGACATTTAAGACCATAATAGAGTCAGTCCGCGTCTCAGCACTATTTTGACCAATTCGACCGTCCGTCCCCATGATCAAAATATTAACCCCGTCTCTAGTGTCCTGACCATTAAAGACTTGAACCTGTGCTGCCTTAGCATCAGCAGTTTTCTTTGCACTAGCATCTTGGTAACCACGCAAAAACATGAATACCATGGCTAAAGCCACACAGACCAAAAGAGAGAAAATCACCATAAAAATGCGTTTAAGACGGAGCTTCCGTCTTTTCTTTTTGGGAGGAGCAAAGAGTGCTTGTGATTTGGATTGTGAGCGACTCCGGTTCGCATAGCTTGGTAAGTCAACCTGCTCTTCTCTTTCTTGTTCCAGACTGGAACTACTATTTACCCTAGAAAGAGTTAGCTTTTCTTGCAAATAAGCAAACTCTTTTTTTTCTCGCTCATTGAGGTAATGAATATTCTTAAAGAGATAGTCATAACGCAACTGCTCGTGGTGACTTAAGGGATTTTCTTTACTCATCTTCTCTCCTTTCCATGGTCTGATATTGGATAAATAGGATAGGCACCCAGAACTTTATACTGGATTCCAATCGCTTCTAATTCTTTTTGGGCAAAGTGGACCAGGTCCTTATCAGCGTAGTCCACATCTATAATGAAAAAGTATTCACCCAGTGCTGTCTTGAGTGGACGACTTTCAATTTTTGTTAGGTCAATTCCTCGCCAAGCGAAGGTAGAGAGAGCCTTGTAGAGTGCACCTGGAAGGTTGTCAGGTAAGGTCAAGGCCAAACTCATTTTTTCAGTTTGTGCTTGCAAGGGAATACTAGGCTTTTCAGCTCCCAGAACCCAGAAACGTGTGAAATTGGCTTCCATTTCCTGAATATCCTCAGCAATCAGTTCCAAGCCATATTCTTCTGCAGAACTTCTAGGAGCAATGGCTGCATAAGGCTGGTCTGGATGTTCGGAAATAAAGCGGGCCGCATAAGCTGTACTAGCTGTTACCTCGATTTGAGCCTCTGGATACTGTTCATCGATGAATTTCTTTCCTTGAGCCAAGGCCTGTGGATGTGAAAAAATCTTTTCAATCTTAGTGTGACCTGGAACCACCATCAACTGCTGATGAATAGGCTGAACAATTTCTGCCACTGCTTGGATGCGAGCCTGATGAAAAAGGTAGTCCAAGGTTTCATGAACACTACCCTCGATAGAGTTTTCAACTGGCACCACAGAATAGTCCACCAAGCCTTGCTCATAGGCCTTGATGACATCTGTAATATTGGCAAAGGCCTGCAATTCCTCCTGAGGAAAAGCTGTCTGCACAACGTGGTGTGAAAATGATCCCTTGGGACCTAGATAAGCAATTTTCATCTCAGTTCCTCTATAATTTCCTCTGGGCTTAGCTTGGTCACATCCAAAACTCGACTAGCCACTTCCTCATACCAAGCCTGTCTTTCTTGGAAAATAGCTGCAAGTTCTTCCTTGCTATTATTTAGAAAAAGCGGACGCTGATTTTCCTTATCAGCTGCGATACGGTGGTAGAGGGTTTCAAAATCAGCTTTCAGATAGATGTTATCAGAATTGGTCTTGAGTAAGTCACGATTTCGCTGAGAAATAACCACTCCTCCACCAGTTGACACAACTTGGTCTCTTTGTAGTAAATCAGCTAGGACTTCAGACTCTATCTGACGAAAGGATTCTTCTCCCTTTTCCGAGAAAAATTCCGCAATGGACATACTTAAGCGTTTCTCAATCAGGGCATCCATATCAAGATAATTAGGGTCCAATCCTCTTGCAATAGTCGATTTCCCAGCACCCATAAAGCCTAGTAACACCTTAGCCATGAATCAAGTTCTCCAAATCATCAAAGAAGCTAGGATAGCTGGTATTGATGGCTTCTGCACGGTCAAGCTCCACCTCTCCATCTGCAACCAAGAGGGCCGCGATGGCTGTCATCATGCCGATACGGTGGTCACCAAACGTATTGACTCTAGCACCGTGAAGGGCTGATTTCCCTTTGATAATCATTCCATCTGCTGTAGGAGTAATATCTGCTCCCATACTATTTAGGGCATCTGCCACCACCTGAATACGGTCTGTTTCCTTAACCTTAAGTTCCTCAGCATCCTTGATAACTGTTACACCTTGGGCCTGGGTCGCCAGAAGAGCAATAATGGGCAATTCATCAATCAAGCGTGGAATCAAGGCACCACCAATCTCTGTTCCTTTCAAGTCAGAAGATTCAACAGTTAAGGTAGCAGATTTAGCGACTGGGTCAATTTCAGTCATTTCCAATTTTCCACCCATGGCGCGAATGACATCAATAATACCAGTACGCGTTTCGTTGATCCCCACATTCTGCAGCACTAGACAAGAATTTGGAACAATCAAACCTGCGACCAACCAAAAGGCTGCACTGGAAATATCTCCTGGAACAACCACCTTTTGTCCTGTCAATTTTTGTGGCCCTTGGACTGTGATTTTCTTACCGTCCACAATTAAATGACCACCAAATTGTTGCAGCATATCTTCAGTATGATTACGGGTGCACTCTTTTTCAATAATAACTGACTCCCCCTGAGCCTGCAAGGCCGCAAACATCAAGGCTGACTTGACTTGGGCAGAGGCAATTGACAACTCATATTGAATAGGTCTTAGGTTTTTCGTTCCTTTTAAATGAAGGGGAGGCAAGTCTCGCTCAGTTTGCCCTGAAATGTTAACACCCATTTTTTTCAATGGAATCGTCACACGGTCCATAGGACGTTTGGAAAGACTATCATCTCCAAACATTTCTACTTCGAAGTCTGCACCTGCAAGGACACCTGAAATCAGGCGAATCGATGTACCAGAATTTCCCATATCAAGGGCATTTTGTGGAGCTTTTAAGCCATCCATACCTACACCTTGAATGGTAATAACCCCATCTTTATCCTCAATCTCAACACCAAGGTCACGAAAGACTTGCATGGTCGAAAGGACATCTTCGCCACGTAATATATCATAAACCTTGGTCTCACCCTCAGCCAAACTTCCAAAGATAATGGAACGATGGCTAATAGACTTATCACCTGGAACTCGGATACTGCCATGTAAGTGGCGAATGTTTGTTTTTAGTTTCATACTGGACCTCATACTTGCAATACTTTTACCTATTTTATCATAAAAAGCCAGAAATTCCTTAAAAATTCCTGACTTTAGGGTAGTTATTTTCTTATTTTAGCAATTCTGAAACTGGTTCGAAAACAATTTTTTCAATGTCAGAAAGGTAAATTGCCAATTGTTGTTGCTTGGTAAAGAATTCTGACAAGAGGTTGTTCCCTTGAATCTGCTTACCAAAGCCTTCCATCTTCGCTTGGAAGGAAGCATCTGGCATTTGCCCTGTCTGTGCTAGTCTTTGAATTTCTTCTTGGAAGGCAAGATATTCTGTAAAGATTTTACTTGCCTCAGCATCTGCTGAAATCGCATCTTTAGCTGTTTTAACAGCCCTGTATTCTGGTAATTCGCGTAGACCGCGACTGAGTTCGTTTGCACTATCGTAAATATTTGACATGATTTTCTCCTTATTTGATGACGACTGTGTAGTCGGTATTTTCTGTTATGAGGTGCTCGGCTCTTTCCAAGTCTTGAGCATTTTTAAATGAAATTTGTAGGATTCCGTGAATATCTTCACGGTTTTCCTCGTTGATGTGAATATTGACCAAGGAAGTTCCTCGTAGCAATTCCAAAATCCTCAGGATGACATCTTCTTCATCAGGAACGTCAACATAGAGGTCGTAAGAACTATCCACACCACCACGCTTATGGATTTCCATGGCCTGACGTTGCTCACGCGCTTGGTTGAAAAAGTTCCAGATCTGCTCTTCATCTCCCTTGCTGATAGCCTGCCCAATCGCTTCCAAACGTTCCTTAAAATCCTCAATTCTCTCTAGAATTGTCTCACGATTGGACAAGAGAATGGAGGTCCACATTCCCGGCTCGCTTTCCGCAATCCGAGTCATATCTCGAAAACCACCTGCCGCAAAGCGCCTTGCCATCTCATGTTCTTGAGCATAAACCGCGGTCTGTTCCATGAGACTAGAAGCCAGAATATGAGGAAAATGGCTAATCTGAGAAGTGACACGATCATGCTCCTTGGCATCAATCTCGATAAAACGAGCATGAAGACCTGAAAGCAGGTCCTTCATTTCCTCAAGCGTGTCCTGACTTGTCAGACTCGAAGGTGTAAAGATATAATAGGCATTTTCAAAAAGATTGACATCCGCAGAAGCAGCCCCTGTCTTGTGGCTACCAGCCATGGGATGGGCCCCGACAAAGCGAACAGGCTTGCCAGCCAAATAGTTCTCCGCTGCATCTACAATAGCTAACTTGGTTGAGCCAGCATCTGAAATAATGACGCCTTCTTTCAAGTCCAAGTCGGCCAATTCCTTAATGAAAGCAATGGTTTGCTTGATTGGCAAGCTGAGAATGATGATATCTGCCAAAGGAGCAAAACTGGCAAAATCATCCGTTGCACGGTCAATCATGCCTTCTTTCAAGGCAATATCTCTCGAAGCTTGACTGCGATTATAGCCTAAAATTTCATAATCTGGATGATCGCGTTTGATACCAAGTGCCATCGAGGCACCGATCAAACCAAGACCTGCGATATAGACTGTTTTTGCCATAGAAACTCCTTAATAGTTCTTTGTATAGTCTCGGTGTTTGGCTACCGCTTCTTTTAATTCCTCTAGATTGTCTGATGAGAATTTTTCAAGGATTTCTTGTGCCAGAACCGTTGCCACAACGGCTTCCATAACTACACCTGCTGCTGGAAGAGCAGTTGGATCACTTCTCTCAACGGTTGCCTTGTAAGGTTCATGGGTTTCGATATCCACACTCATAAGAGGCTTATAAAGAGTAGGAATGGGTTTCATGACGCCACGAACAACAATAAGTTGCCCATTGGTCATACCACCTTCAAAGCCGCCCAGATTGTTAGTACGACGAGTATAGCCGTCTTCTTTAGACCAGAGAATTTCATCCATAACTTGGCTACCTTTACGGTAACCAGCTTCAAAGCCGAGACCAAATTCCACCCCTTTAAAAGCATTGATAGAAACAACGGCTTGGGCCAATCTTGCATCCAATTTTCTGTCCCATTGGACATAGGAACCAAGACCAACTGGAACACCTCCAACGACTGTCTCCACAACCCCACCGATGGTATCTCCATCACGCTTGATTTGGTCAATATAATCCTTGATTTCTTGTTCCCTTTCTTGGTTGACAATAGAAACTTCAGACTGGGCGGCTCTTTCCTTAATCTCAGCAACTGTGAGATTCTCAGGAACATCGATTTCCTTGCCACCAAAGACAACGACATGGTTGGCAATCTCCATATCCAACTCAGCCAATAGGCGTTTGGCTACTGCCCCAACTGCCACCCGCATGGTGGTTTCACGAGCTGATGAACGTTCTAAAGAATTTCTCAAATCATCAAAACGGTACTTGATGCCCCCAACTAAATCGGCATGACCTGGACGAGGATGGGTGATTTTTCGTTTGCTTTTAAGGCGGTCTTCAATGTCTTCTGCAGACATGATATCTAGCCATTTCTGATAGTCCTTATTGACGACATCCATGGTAATAGGAGCCCCAGTAGTCTTCCCATGGCGAACGCCCGAAGTAAAGATAACTTGGTCGCTCTCAATCTTCATACGGCCACCACGACCGTAACCACCCTGACGGCGTTTAAGGTCCTCATTGATATCCTCTGCTGTCAAAGGTAGTCCAGCTGGAATTCCTTCAATGATAGCCGTCAGACGGGGACCGTGTGATTCTCCTGCAGTTAAATATCTCATACGTTCTCCTTATTTTACCAAATAGTCTTTCATCTCTTCCAAAGAAACTGGGTGGATGGTTGCAGAACCAAGCTCTGGTACCAAGACCAATTTCAAGGTATTGCCACGCGCTTTCTTATCATGGGTCAAAGCCTGATAAAGCTTGTCAACATCCCAGTTTTCATAGTCAACAGGTAGTCCAAATTTCTGACACATAGCTGTAATAGACTGGGTTATCCCTTCTGGCATAAGGCCTTTTCCCTCAGCTACCTTGGAAATCTGTACCATTCCCATAGCTACAGCCTCTCCATGCATGACCTTGCCATAACCGGCAGTCGCTTCGATGGCATGGCCAATAGTGTGGCCAAAATTGAGGTAAAGGCGAACACCATTGTCCAACTCATCCTCAACTACCATCTTGCGCTTAACCTGACAAGAATGTTCAATCAAGGTCTCTGCATGTTCCAAAATGCTCTCAACAGAACCATTCAACTTCGTCAAGAGAGCCCACAGTTCTGGATCCTCAATCAAGCCATACTTGATAACTTCACCCATTCCTTCAATCAACTCTCTTTTTCCGAGGGTTTCAAGAACAAGTGGGTCAATCAGAACCCCATCTGGTTGGGCAAAGGTACCCACCATATTCTTAGCAAATGGAGTGTTAACACCTGTCTTCCCGCCGATAGAAGAATCCACCTGGGCTGTCAAACTAGTCGGAATCTGAACAAAGTGAATGCCCCGCATATAGGTAGAGGCAACAAAACCAGCTAGGTCTCCAACGACACCGCCACCAAGAGCCACAATTCCATCGCTACGAGTCAACCCCTGCTTAACTAGGAATTCATAGACTTTCTGGACAGTGGTTAAATTCTTTCTTTCTTCCCCTTCTAAAAAGTCAAATACCGCCACCTGAAAACCAGCATCTTCTAGGCTGAGCTTGACCTTCTCTGCATAAAGAGAAGCTACATGGTTGTCTGTTACAATGACCACTTTTTGCGGTTGCCAGAGTTCTCGCAACCATTGACCAGCTTGAGCCAGACAACCTTTTTCAATCTGAATATCATAAGGATGATGAGGAATATCGATTCTGATTTTCATAGGAGAATCTCCCTTTCTTTATTGGTATTTTTCTGTTAAAGACTTCCAAATATCTTCTGTTGGCATTTCCTTGCCTGTCCACAGTTGAAAAGCTTCTGCAGCTTGATAGAGCAACATTCCCAGACCATTGACTGCTGAATTTCCCTGACTTCTGGCCCATTTTAAAAATGGTGTTTCAAAGGGTTGGTAAATGATATCTGCTACTAAAAGAGTTTCTGATAGGACAATGCTTTCAGGAACTGGAGATGATTGACCATCCATCCCTACACTTGTCGCATTGACAAGTAAATCAGACTCAGCAATCCTTTCTTGCAGTTCAGAAACATCTTCTAAAGCATACAAGTCCACTTTAAAGCCTGTTTGTTCCTGTAACTTGTCTAGATAAGGTCTTGTTTTTTCCATGGAAACTGAACGAACAAAGACTGAAATCTGACTGACGCCGTCCAAAATAGCTTGTGCCAAAATGGACTTGGCCGCACCACCTGCACCCAGCAGGGTCATCTTCTTACCTGTAATTGTAAAAGAAGGCAAGCTCTTAAAAAATCCCTTGCCATCTGTATTATATCCAATTAAATTGCCATTCTCATTGACAACCGTATTAACTGCACCGATTAAGCGCGCCTCATCGCTCAATTCATCCAAATAAGGAATCACCTGCTCCTTATAAGGCATGGACAGGTTGATTCCAAACATCTGGTAGCGACGAATATTAGCCACTGTTTCTGCTAAGTCGCTCGCTTCAATCTCCCAAGCCACATAAGCACCGTTGGTAGCTGTCGCCTCAAAGGCGCTGTTGTGTATAAAGGGGGAAATAGAGTGCTTAATAGGATTGGCAACAACGGCAGCTAAACGTGTATAGCCATCAAGCTTCATCCAAAATCTCCCGAATTTTTTTCATGTTAGCTAGAGAAATCTGATCTGGGGCACTAGCTTCATCTAGACTAGCAAAGGACCAGCTAGAACCAGTCACATCTGCAGTGATACGAGAGACCTTACCCACCTTGCCCATAGAAATGGTCACATATTCCTGCTCAGGATTGAGGGTTTTAAAGCCTCGTGTATAGTTCATCAAGTCTAAGACATCCTGCTCCGTGTGAGCCATCACCGCAACCTTGACCAGTTTTGGATTTAGGCTCGTCAACTCTGACAAGATTTCCATCATGTTTTCAGGTGTTTCTTGGAAATTGTGGTAACTCAAAACGAGATTTGGGAAGTCCAGCATTTCCTCAAAAACATCCTTATAGCTATAGTACTCAAAATCAATATAGTCTGGTTGATAGAGTTGCGCCACTTCCTTGATTAGATGGATATATTCTTCTGGAGAAAGTTCGATTTGTCCCCCTTCAGAGCGAGTTCGCAGCGTGAAAACCAACTCACGGCCTGCGAATTTTTCAAAAATAGCTGGAGCCACCTGCAAAATCGCTTCCTTAGGCAGATAGTCGGCACGCCATTCAATGATGTCGGCATCCAGATACCTCATGGCATCCAGAGCCTGAGCCTCCTCTAAACTTCTTGGCATTACTGAAACGATTAATTTCATTTACTAACCTTCATACTAATCACCTTTAGGTAATTACTACTTTCATCTTTTTTATTATAGGCAAAATCTGCTGGAAGACCGTATTTGTCTAAAACATGGTAACTTCTTCCTGCAAAGCCTTTATCAATTTGTTCTGTAAATTTCTGGCGGGAAACATTGGCAGCATTGATACTGGCAATGATAATCCCTCCCGGATTTAAAATCTCAAGACTCTGGGAAATCAACCTGTGATAGTCCTTAGCCACAGAGAAGGTCTGTTTTTTGTTCCGAGCAAAGCTAGGCGGATCTAGGACAATCACATCGTAAGTCAAGCCTTTTCGCTTAGCATACTTGAAATACTCAAAAACATCCATGACTATAAAACGATGGTTGTCTGTGCTGATTCCATTAGCCTGAAAATGCGCTTGAGACAATTCTCGTGAACGTTTGGCTAGGTCAACCGAAGTTGTCTGCCTTGCTCCCCCCATAGCTGCAGCTACTGAGAAGGCTGCTGTATAAGAAAACATATTGAGCAAGGATTTGCCCATAGCCAATCCATCCACTAAACTACCGCGAACCTCATGCTGGTCTAGGAAAATCCCTGTCATCAAGCCATCATTCATAAAGACTTGATACAAGACACCATTTTCCAAAACAGTGAAAAAGTCAGGTGCTTCTTGACCATAAACATGGGCAGATTCATAGTCCAAACCCTTGAAGCGGATCTTCTCATAGGTCCCTAAAACCTCAGGGAAAACCTGTCTAAAGGCTTCTGAGATAACCTTGCGAATCTGATAAACATAAGAGTTATACCAAGAAAAGACGGCGTAGTCGCCATAAAGGTCCACTGTCAGACCGCCAAAGCCATCCCCCTCTTGGTTGAAAAGACGAAAGGCAGTTGTCAAATCATCTTGATAGTAGGATTTTCTCTTTTCTTTAGCTTGTCTAAACAGCATTTCAAAGAAAGGTTGATTGAAGGTCACCTTGTCTGTGCTAACAAACCAGCCCAAGCCCTTGTTTTGCTGAGAAAGGTAGGCAGTCCCAAGAAAGGTTCCTTCCTGACTCTGCACTTCTACTTCCTGATCCTTGAGATTGACATTCTCAAGATCACTGGCTTCTAGTAAAACCAGACCTTTGGCGAGCTTTTTTTCAAACCTTTTGCTGACTCTTATTCTATTCATAACTACTATTATATCAAACTTTTAGCCAATTCTCAAAAAAGAAACTACCCTTGCTTTTTTACTCTTCTTTTAAAAAATGGTATACTAATACTAATAAAAAATTAGGAAGTAAATGTGTGAAAAGCAATTTTAACAAAATCCAAAAAGCCATGGGTACCAGACTGGGTTTTGTCCTAACCCTTTTAATCCTATATTGGCTCAAAACCTTATTAGCCTATGCCGTTGACTTTAATTTAGATATTCAAGTGGGCAAGTTGCAGGGAAATTACCTTGCCTTTATCGCCTTTTTCAATCCCCTTCCTTTGGGACTCCTCCTGCTAGCTTCAGCCCTCTATGCTCGGTCAACCAAGATCTTTTATGGCCTGAGTATAGCTATTTATAGCCTTTTATTCATTTGGCTCTATTCCAATGTCTTTTACTATCGAGAATTTAGTGACTTTATCACGGTCAATACCATGAAAGTGGTCAGCAAGGTGTCTGTTGGTACTGCGGAACTAGAGTTACTGCGCTTTTGGGATTTCATCTATTTTATGGATTTCCCACTGTTGGCTTATCTTCTCTATAAAAAGCTCATCCAGCTGGACAGGAGACCTTTCAAATTCCGCTCCAGTGTTGCAATCACTGCTCTCTCAGCCCTGCTCTTTTCAGCTAACCTTTTTTTGGCTGAAATTGAGCGTCCCGATCTCCTGTCGCGAGGATTTTCCAATTATTATGTTGTCCGCGCCCTTAGTTTGCCAGCCTTTTTAGGCTATAGTGCCAACCAATCCTATAGCGCTAATAAAGAACGTGCCAAGGCCTCTGAGACTGATCTTCAACCTATTACAGATTATATTCAAGAACATTCTGCTAAGCCTAATCCAGACTATTTCGGCTTAGCCAAAGGGAAAAATGTGATTTATCTCCACTTGGAGAGTTTTCAGCAGTTCCTACTGGACTATAAACTCAACCTAGATGGAACTGATCATGAAGTCACTCCCTTCCTAAATTCACTCTACCATTCGCAATCAACCCTAGCCTTTTCTAATATCTTTAACCAAGTCAAGGCTGGTAAAACCTCAGATGCAGAAACCATGCTGGAGACTGGTTTGTTTGGACTTGACCAAGGTTCCTTTATGGTCAACTATGGAGGTACCAATACCCAGCAAGCTGCGCCTTTTATCCTATCAAAAAATGGCTACCAATCCAGTGCTGTCTTTCACGGCAATATTGGGACCTTCTGGAACCGAAATACGACCTACAAACAATGGGGCTACCAATACTTCTTTGATGCATCCTACTTCACCAAGCAAGACAGTAGCAATTCTTTCCAATATGGTTTAAATGATAAAATCATGATGAAAGATTCTATTCAGTATCTGGAGCATTTACAGCAACCTTTTTATGCTAAGTATATCACAGTGTCCAATCACTATCCCTATGCTAGCAATCTGACAGGCGATGAGCTTGGTTTCCCACTGGCTAAGACCAAAGATGAAACAATCAACGGCTACTTCCAAACAGCCAACTATCTGGATAGTGCCATCAAGGCTTTCTTTGACTATCTCAAAGAAAGTGGCCTCTATGAAAAATCCATCATCGTCATTTACGGAGACCATTATGGGATTTCCAACTCCCGCAATCCTGAGCTGGCACCCTTGATTGGCAAGACTTCTGAGAACTGGTCGAATTACGACAATGCCATGTTGCAACGAGTGCCTTTTATGGTGGTCATGCCTGGTTATGAAAAGGGGCAAATCATCAATACCTACGGTGGACAAATCGATATCTTACCGACTCTCGAACACCTCCTTGGTATTGAGTCCAATTCCTTCCTTCAAGTCGGCCAAGACCTTCTGTCTCCAGATCATCAAGAAATCGTTGCCTTTCGGACTGCCAATTCCTTCGTCACACCCAAATATACCAGCTACGACGGACGAACCTACTATACTGAGAGCGGTCTTGAAATCAGCAATCTTGATGAACAAACTCAGACCGAACTGGAAAGCGTTCGGCAGGCATCTAGTCAACAGCTGAAAATCAGCGACCAGATTCAAACTGGCGATTTGATCCGTTTCTACCAAGCAGATCATCTTGGAAAAGTTGATACAGAAAGTATTTCTTACCTCAATTCTTTACCAATTCTGCAAAAGATTGAGCAGGAAAAAGGAAGTCAGTCAACTAGTCTCTTTAGCCAACGACAAGGTAAGACCAGTGCTGACCTTTTCAAGGCACCAAGTTACCAAGAACTTCACCCAGAGTCGGTCGAAACCGAATCAAAATCACAATAAAAAATGCTCTTCCATCGTGGAGGAGCATTTCTTTTATCAAATAAAATGG
>NZ_AEDV01000051.1 GCF_000148545.1 Streptococcus mitis SK597
ATCTGTGAAAACATGACCCAAGTGAGCATTGCCTGACCGAGAACGAACTTCAATTCGCTCCATTCCATGGCTGAGATCCTTGTAATAATGAATCAATTCCTTGGAAATCGGACGGCTAAAACTTGGCCAACCACAACCTGAGGCAAACTTATCCTTGGCAAAAAAGAGTGGCTCACCTGTCGTAATATCTACATAAATCCCTTCTTCAAAAGTTTGGTCATAGGCATTGGTAAATGGAGACTCTGTAGCAGCTTCTTGGGTAACACGATAGGACTCTTCGGTTAAGCTTTTCTTTAACACCTTTTGACTAGGCTTTTCATAATTAGAGGCATCAATCAATGGCTTCTCAGCATCGGTCACATCAATATGACAGTAACCTGAAGGATTCTTCTTAAGATAGTCTTGGTGGTAGTCTTCAGCCAGAATGTAGTGACGTAATTGCTCCACTTCTACTGCAATCTTTCGACCAAGCATGCGCTCCTGCTCCTGCACCACTGTGTAGATAGCTGGCAAGTCTGCTTCATCTTGGTAATAAATCCCAGTACGATATTGACGACCACGGTCATTCCCTTGTTGATTGATGGATAAAGGGTCGATAACTCGAAAATAATAGAGCAAAATTTCTCTAAGTGACACTGCTCTCTCATCGTAAATCACTTGGACCGTTTCTGCATGATCTGTTTCCTTGAGCAACTGGTAATTGGTCGTTTCGACTTGTCCATTAGCGTAGCCGACACTGGTTGCTAGCACTCCAGAAATACGTGAAAAATACTCCTCTAGGCCCCAAAAACAACCACCTGCTAGATAAATTTCTGCCATCTTTATTTCTCCTTTATCAAGTTTTTAACTAATACTCTTCGAAAATCTCTTCAAACCACGTCAGCTTTATCTACAACCTCAAAGCGGTGCTTTGAGCAACCTGCGGCTAGCTTCCTAGTTTGCTCTTTGATTTTCATTGAGTATAAACTTCTTCTCAAAAAAAGGATAGGAAGCCCTCTAGTCAAGAGTTTCCCCATCCTATCATCTATTCTTTATTTTGTTTCGACACGGACACCTTGGGTATCAACCTTCAAGTCATGAAGTTTTCCTTTGAAAGGTTGCTTTTCCAATTCAGCCTTAATCGTTGGCATCTTGTCATGAGAAGCCAAAACCATAACTGTCGGCCCAGCACCAGAGAGGTAGGTTGCATAGGCACCATTTTCTTTGGCCACTTGCTTAATCGTCGCAAATTCTCTCACCAAGTCCTGACGATAGCGTTCGTGGAAGAGGTCTCCCTCAATCGCTTGGCCAGCAGTCACCATGTCTCCTGCCAACAAGGCTGCAACCGCCACATTGGCGATAGAGCTAGCTGCAACAGCTTCCTTGTAAGACAATTTCTTAGGTAAGACACCACGGCTGTCTCGAGTGCGCAATTCATAGTTTGGAATGTAGGCTAGGAAATCACATTCTGGGAAGTCTGCTACAATAGCTGAAACTTCCCCATCAACAGAGCTTGCAATAACGAGATTACCATAAATGGCCGGAGCTACATTGTCAGGATGTCCTTCAATCTTTGTCGCTAACTGCAATTTTTCATGGTCAGATAAGTTGAGATTTCCCAGTTGGTTGGCTAGTTCAATCCCAGCAACGATAACCGAGCTAGAAGAACCCAAACCACGCGCCAAGGGAACATTACTGGTCATTTTCAAGCGTCTTGGTTGCAAGTCTGGCACAATTTGCAAAGCGATTTTGAGCAAGAGATTGCGCTCGTCATGAGGAATCCATTTGCCAATCTGGTGTTCAATCAACCACTCATCTCGTTCTTCGCAGACCTCGATTTGAAGGTACTTGGTTACAGCTACACCGACCGAGTCAAAACCTGGCCCGATATTGGCACTGGTTGCAGGTACAATAATCTTCATCTTATTCTCCTAGCACCTTGAAGGTATTCAAGAGGTCGAATTCTGAAACCTTCTTCAATTCAGCTGAGACATTTTCAAGTTGCGCTTTATTAATCTTGTGTGTGATGATAACGACACGTGCATTGTCACCCTCTTTCCCATCTTGGAGGATTTGCTTGAAGGAAATATCTTGAGCGTTGAAGATTTCAGCAAGTTTCAAAACCTGACCTTTTGAGTCTGGCGCCAAGATTGAGAAATAGTAATTTGCTTTGACATCCTCTGGATTAGCCAAGACCAAGTCACGGCTGTATTCGTTGAAGTCTTTGCCAATGGTTCCATCATTCAAGCGACGAACGATACGGACAATATCGGCTACAACACTTGTTGCAGTTGGTTTTTGACCAGCACCTGGTCCATAGTACATAGACTCACCAATACCGATAGATTCTACAAAGACAGCGTTCATTACCCCATTCACACTGGCAAGTGGGTGCGCTTTAGGAAGGAAGGTTGGTGTTACTTCTGCAGCAATACCTGAAGGAGTTTCCTCGATAGAACCAACCAATTTCACTACATAACCCAAGTCTTGGGCTACAGCTACGTCTTCTGGTGTGATATTGCGGATTCCCTTGTGGGCTACATCATCAAAGGCAACCTTCATGCCAAAGGCAAATTGGCTCAAAATAACCATCTTGTAGGCTGCATCAATCCCATCTACGTCATTTGTCGGATCGCTTTCTGCAAAACCAAGTCTTTGCGCTTCCGCAAGAGCATCGTCGTAAGACCATCCTTCTTCCACCATCTTGGTCATCATGAAGTTAGAAGTTCCATTAACTACTCCAAGCACGCGCGTGATTTTATCAGAAGCCAAGGAATTTGCTAAAGTACGAAGAATTGGAATCCCACCAGCTACTGCTGCTTCATAGTAAAGTGCTACCTTGTTAGCTTGAGCGATTTCTAGCAATTCTGCGCCATGGACAGCTAAAAGGTCCTTGTTAGCAGTAACAACGTGTTTTCCAGCTTCCAAGGCACGAGTGATAAAGGTTTTAGCAGGTTCGATACGCCCCATCAATTCCACTACAATGGTAATGTCTTGGTCTGATAAAATATCATCCACATTGGTTACAAAGTTAAAGTCATTCCCTGCTGCAAGCAAGCGATTCTTTTCTTCTTCATCCTTGACCAATACCTTAGCAACTTCAATCTCTGAGTGTGCTGATTGATTAATTTTTTCTCCATTTTCCTTTAGGAGGAAAGGCACGCCACTTGCAACGGTACCAAATCCTAGTAAAGCAATTTTAACTGTCATGTTTGTCTCCTCGAAATTTTCTAATATAGCCATTATAACAGAATTTTGTGAAAATTCCTATTATAGTAAATCACTATTTCAGTATAAAAAGAAAAAACGAATCAGATGATTCGCTCTTCCTAAAATCTAGAAATAATTTTCCAGAAAGGATTATCCAATCTTTTGCAGATTAAGTACTGCATCGTGATTCATCAAGACTTGACCATACTCTTGCAAGACCGAGCGACTGATGTCACTATCGTCCGCAAACTCGCGCATACGGGCCAAAAGCCAAGCTGGATATGGACTTGGATGATTTTCAATATCCACTAGAATGGTCAAATAATAGCGCTCGTTCATTTTGTAGAGTTCAGAAGTTTCCATCTCAAAAGTCACTGTCTTTGAAAAAGCCACCAAATCAGCTAACTTAGAAAAAGAAAGGATGTAATAGATGTAGGGCTCTTTCTTGTTCTCAACTTCTTGTTCAGCTTGCTCCTGCTCTTCTTCCTTGGCTTCGACTTGCTCTAAAGATTGAATCGCTTCAATATCATCTTTAGTCTTTTCTGCAATGCTCTTTTCCAAGGTTTTGATAAATTCATCTGGCGACATTTGAGCCAATTCTTCCATATCTGGTAAATCCGATAAGTCTTCAAAATCTAGATTTTGATCAATCTTTGATTTGGTTACAAAGACATCTACCTTATCAGGTTTTGGAGTCACACGGAAGCTCAACATGCCTGTATCCAGAAAGCTATCAGGCATCTCTAACTCATCCAAGATAGCATAAAAGAACTCTTCTGTTTTTTCTTGAGGAACAAGAAAGTCAGCAATCTCCATGCCTCGATCCATCAAATCCTCTAAAGACATCGTGATTTTCAAAGTTGTATCACTAATTTGTTTCATTTTCATTGCTAGTAACCTCATACTTTCAGTTCTATCTATTATACTAGATTTTTACGATTTTATCAAAAGAATGAAGCGAGAATGTGATATAATACTAGAGACAATTTTACAATACAAGAAAGAAAGTACAATGGTTAATGCACTGGCTAGCTTACTAGTCAATGTTCTCAATATCGTTTTTCCGCTGATAACCAATCCTTATCTGACGCGGATTCTCAGCAAATCCAATTACGGTTATTTCAATACCGCCAATACCTGGGCTAGCTTTGTCATTCCTTTAGCCGCCTTTGGAATCTATAACTACGGAATTCGAGCTATCAGTAAGGTCAAGGATGATAAAAATAAAATCAACTATGTTTTCTCCAAGTTATTCTATATCTCCATTATTACATCTGTTCTAACAACAAGTATCTATTTCCTATTTATTTATCTGGATAATAGTATTGAAAATTTGAAAGAACTCTACTATATACTTGGTGTCCAGGCTCTCTTCCAATTCCTTTATATCGAATGGATGAATGAAGCTTATGAAAATTATACATTCATCTTATACAAAACATTGGTTATTCGTATTGCCATGTTGGTCGCTATCTTCACCTTTGTAAAAACTCCAAATGATATCGTACCTTATGCAATCATCATGAGTGCAACGACAATTCTCAACTATCTACTCAGTTTTCTTTGGATCAAGAGAGAAGTTTCCTTTGTTAAGATTGGTCTTGTCGAATTAGTCAAAGCATCTAAACCACTCTTGACCATGTTGCTTCTAGCTAATGCCAATATGCTCTACACCTTACTCGATAGAATGTTTATTACCAAAGGACCTGATGAAAACTACATTTCTTATTACACCATTGCTTCTAGCATCGTTATGTTGATTGCCAGTGTCCTGAGTGGAGCTATCAACGTTAGTATTCCTCGTCTCGGCTACTATCTCGGTAAGAAAGACTACGAATTTTATAAAAATCTTCTGAACCAAGGAGCTGCCCTCTTTTATTTCCTTATCATTCCAACCAGTATTGGGATTATGGTATTAGGAAACTATGCTGCAGTCATCTACTCTTCTGAAAAATACCTTGAAGCTGGTATTGTGACTAGTGTCTTCGCCTTTCGTACTATCATTTGGGCCATTGAGTTAATCCTTGGTAAACAAATTATCTTCATCAACGACCACGAAAATCGTTTAACAGCCTTTTACTTTATTGGTGGTGGAACTAATATCCTACTCAACAGTCTCTTGTATTTCAATAATATTTTTGCACCAGAGTACTACATTGCTACTACTATTATTGCAGAAACTGTAGTTGTTCTACTGGAAATTTACTTTATCAAGAAACATCATCTGCTTGACTTAAAAGAAATCTTTACTACTTTAACACGCTATACTATTGTATCGCTCGGATTCATTCCGATCTATTTTGCGTTTAAATTCCTTTTCCAAATCAACTCTTATATAGTCAACCTCAATATGATACTCATGGTTCTCTCGACTGTTGCGACTTACGGTATCTTTTATCTCTTGACGCTATTTCTTACCAAAGATAAAACACTCCACTATGCACTTGCTAAGATTAAAAGAAATTAAAAGAGTTCATTTCTTTATGATTTTCTTGCTTTTCTTCCTTATTCATCTTGTCTTATTTATCAGTTAGAGTAGCTGTTTCCTGTTTGTTTGTAGATTGATTTGGCTTCTTATCAGAAGTAACTACTTGTTTCCATACACCTTCTTCATTAACTTTATAACCATCAGGTGTTGTTGCATTCTTCAATAAGGGATTCCATTCTCATCGTAATAATACCAATTTCCTGACACTTTTTTCCAACTAGAAGGTTTTCCATTAGATTGAAGGACACCATTAGTAGCAAAGAACATTTTTTTGCCGTTAAACTCGTGCAATCCTGTTAACATTTTTCCTTCTTTATCAAATAAATATTTTTGTCCAGAAATTTCCACTAATTCATTATATTTCCGAGCCCCTGTAGCGGTAATGTAATATAGTACCAAAAACCGTCTTTCTTAAACCATCCGGCTTCTTGCATCTTACCACTACTGTTTAAATAGTACCAGTTCCCATCAAGCTTTTCTCGGGAGTCATTCAAATAAAGCCATTTGCTAGCTTGCATTTGTCCTTGTCCATTAAAGAAATAATAAACACCGTCTATTTTTCGCCAACCAATCGTCATTTCTCCATCGAACAAGCGATATTTCCAGTAACCTTCTTCTTTATATCATTATACTATTTTTCTCTAACCGACGGTATATCGGGGAAAACTTTCGAAACATCAGTAAACCCTTTTTCATCTATATCAAAAACAGTCGCATCTTTTGTATGACTAAAAGCTTTTACTATTTTTATATTCTTTTCTCGTAGTAGAGTCCTAGTAGATTCACGATTAATATCTGATACACTTGTCTGAACAACAATACTTGGTAATAAATTATTAATAAAGTTAGCTGTATTAGAAATGTTAGCATCATAGTGATGATTCCATTTCATCATGTCTACTTTACCAATTACAGGACCTAACTTATCTTCTGCTCCCTCAGCATTATCCAAGTCTCCACCCAAATAGATTCTCTTACCTGCTACTTTCACAACTGCTACAATTGAGTTAGAATTGTCATCAAATACCCTTTTTAGATTTCCGTTGCTATCATACTCATTTTTATAGTTATACAGCTGAATATCCATGGAACCCAAATTAAAATGACTATCTGTATCTGAGATATCTTGTATCAATTTTAATCCACGTTCAGTAGCAGTCTTTATAGCATTATCGTAATTATAAAGATTTTCCCACAACCTCCATTTTGTTGTAATACGTTCATCAGCGTATCTTTTTAGATAAAATCTAGCTTTTCAATACCAACTTGTTTTAAATGACGGAACCATCGATCCTCTAAAACTTGGTCATTGTCCATGGTTATTCCCCACCTATCTGGATAACGTGGGTTACTTCCATCTGGGAAATCATAATCCTCACCCATATCAATTAAAGCAAAGTGCCCTCAGCTTTCTAAGAGAATATCATCACTCCCTGACTTAGATTTTAAATTAATAAAGTCGATGCGGATACCATCCCCTGTGGAAATGGTATCCGCATCGACTGATGATAATTTGGCAGCTATAATTAAAGTACATATGAGAAAGCTAAATAATATTAACTTCCTTTTCTTTATATTCTTCGTTGTATGCCACACTTTCTTTTATCATTTCTATAAAACATAATTTTAATCCATTTTCATATCCAGCTTTGTATATGAATTGTACTGTCCTGATTTTCTCAAATAAACACCCAAAAGATTCGCTCTCTTATAAGCCTGAGCTACTTCTCTATCTTTCGATAAGCTTTAATACTGTGGCTATACCACTCTTGCATTTCTTTTGATGGTGGTGTCATATAATCTCCATACATCTGGGTTAAAAATTGATCATATTTTTTAGGGACTGGTAACATACGGCCTTCAAACTCAGTTAAAATCAGTTCTTTAAAGGTATCAACTGGGAAGATTTCTTTCATTCCTTCCTTACCGATTCCAATTCCCCCTTCATATTGAGGAGTGTTGGTTGCAGCATTTTTGACTAGTTGATCAATTTTCTTGTAAAAGTAGCGAGGATTGACAAATCGGAGAGCGTACCAACTACATAATCTAAGAAAATCTTTTAATTTGCTATCGCCGTGAACTGCTCGTGATTTTTTGATATAAGCTAGTTGACGAAGAGCCACATACTTATAGCTCTTGTCGACAATGCTCAAGTCTGTAAAGCGATCAATTGGGAAGACATCGATAAAGAGACTGGTGTCATGACGCTTGTACTTAACATTGTCTTCGATAACAGTAGAAGTATCCAAAATCGATGCGAAATTATGGAAGTACCAAGAAGAAGTGTCGTAGGAGAGAACCTTATAACGTGGATGGTTTTCTTCCTCAATGATCTTCAATAAGCGCTCATAATCTTCACGATAAAGGGAAATATCAATATCATCATCCCAGGGAATCATGCCTTTGTGGCGGATAGCTCCAAGCATGGTTCCATAACTGAGAAAATAAGGAATATTATGTTTCTTACAAGTCTCATCAATATAATCTAGCAGGGCTAGTTGAATTTCTTTAATTTCTTCTTTTTCTAAATATTGCATCCTAATCCTCCAATTTGTAGGCATGAAATTCATGACTGTAGAAGCGTTTTTCTTCAGGTGGCAAGGTCATATAATCCCCATAAAATTGCGTCAAAATAGTATCATATTTTTCAGGTGCGGGAAGGCTTAAATTCTCAAAGGACAAATCGATTGTTTTATCAAAAGTACCACTTGGAAAGACTTCCTTTTCCTTAAATTTAGAAGGGATAAAGGCTATATATTGACCATTCTCACGACTATATTTTTGAATTTCTTTCTCTATTTTATGTGCGAAGTAACGAGGAGAAACAGGTCGAAGGAGCAACCAAAAGGCCGTTCGTATCCAATCTTTTAAAAGGCTATCCTTATAGACAATATTTTTGTGTTTACTGAAAGACAGAAGTTTAAAA
>NZ_AEDV01000050.1 GCF_000148545.1 Streptococcus mitis SK597
ATCTACAACCTCAAAGCAGTGCTTTGAGCAACCTGCGGCTAACTTCCTAGTTTGCCCTTTGATTTTCATGGAGTATTACAGTGAATAATTTTTCTAGCTATTGTAACAAAAAAGTCACCCGAAGGCAACTTTTTTATCTATAAGAGTTCGAAATTAGAATGGCTTATTCAGAGCTAAAAACTGCAGCTTGCTGCATTTGATAATACTTGCCCTTTCGAGCCATGAGTTCTTGATGATTGCCATACTCAACAATGTCGCCATCCACCAAGACAAGAATCAAATCCGCATCCTGAATGGTAGACAAGCGGTGAGCGATGATAAAACTTGTGCGCCCCTTCATGAGTTTGGCAAAGGCATCCTGTACTAGCACTTCTGTCCGTGTATCGATGGAAGAAGTCGCCTCGTCTAAGATAAGAATCTTGGGAATAGCCAGAAAGACCCGGGCGATGGTTAAGAGCTGGGCCTGACCAACAGAGAGAGATTCTCCAGCATTTTCCAACTTGGTATCATAGCCTTGAGGTAACTGTTGGATGAAAAAGTCGGCATTGGCTGCTTTGGCAGCAGCAATCACTTGCTCCCGACTGGCTTCAGGATTTCCAAAGGCAATATTATCATGAATAGTTCCTTGCTTGAGCCAGGTTTCTTGGAGCACCATGCCAAACTGCTGTCTCAATGATGCACGACTATAGTCATAAATGGATTTCCCATCCAGCAAGATATCTCCTGAGTTAATAGGGTAAAAACGCATGAGAAGATTGATAAGAGTTGATTTTCCAGCACCTGTCGGACCAACGATAGCCACCTTGCTACCAGCTGGAATATCAATAGATAAATCCTTAATCAAAATCTTTTCAGGATGGTAGCCAAAAGAAACCTGTTTAAAGGAAATAGCTACCTTAACTTGGTCACTAGTCAACTCTTCCTTACCACTTTCAGCCACCTCAGGACTCTCTAAGACTCCATAAACACGTTCTGCACAAGCGAGAGCACTTTGCAACTCAGCTAGCACTGAAGAAATATCGTTAAAAGGCTTGGTGTACTGTTGAACATAGTTCAAAAAGGTCACTAAGCGCCCAATGGTCAAGGTGGACCCCATCATGATACGATAAGCTCCTACTCCAGCTAGAAGGGCATAAATGAGCGCATTGACAAAGCGAGTCGAAGGATTAACCGTTGAAGAATAAAAGATGGCCGACTGCGAATAGCCTGCGTAGTTGTCATTAGCCTCACGCAGCCTTTGGATAAATTCTGCCTGAGCATTAAAGGACTGGATAATGGTCTGCTGGCTCAACGATTCTTCAATCAACTGAGTCTGAATTCCCCTTGTCTCTGTTTGCTTTTGGAAGAGATGATAGGATCGTTTGGCAATGAAGCGTGAAATCACCATAGACAGTGGCGTCAACAGCAAGACTAAGAGAGTCATGAGGAGATGAATCTGAAGCATGGCTAGAATACTAATCAAAATCATTAAGACGCCAATAAAAAATTGGTTAAAAATCATGGTCAAACCAGCTGCTAACTGTTCAATGTCCGTGGTTACACGACTGACCATCTCTCCGCTTCCTTGCTCATCAACAAAAGCAATCGGTAACCGATGGAGCTTGTTGATTATTCTCTCTCGCAAGTCTCTGGTATAAGAGAAGATTAGGCGATTATAGAGAAGAGGATTTACCCATTGTACCACTGTATTTCCTATTACCACCAAGAGCATCTGGAGAAAAAGCTGCCAAAAAACTGGTGAAGAGCCAGTCACTAGGACTTGGTCAATGACCTGCCCAATCAAGATGGGAAGATAAATTGATAAGCCAACCTGGGCAATAGTTCCTAGAAAAGCTAGGAAAAGGAGGAAAGGATGACTTGCAAAATCTTTAGCCAAGCGTGTGAGCGTCTGGTTTGCAGTTTGTCGTCTCATGCTAGTCCTCCTTCCCATGCTGGGATGCATTAATTTCACGATAGACTTGGCTAGTTTTCATCAAGTCCTCGTGCTTGCCGATAGCTAGGAGCTCTCCTTTTTCTAAGAGGAGAATCTGGTCAGCCATCTGTAAAGTCGAGGTTCGTTGAGAAATCAAGATTAAGCTCGTATTTGGTAAGTTCTCTCGGATAGCCTTCAACAGCTTGGACTCGGTAATGGTGTCGAGGGCCGAGGTAGCATCATCTAGGATGAGAAATGGAGCCTGACGCAAGACTGCTCGTGCGATAGACAACCTTTGTTTTTGTCCACCTGAAAAATTTCGACCTCCTGCCTCAACAGTGGCATCCAAGAGTCCTTCCTTTTCACTGACAAAATCCTTGGCTTGTGCAATTTCCAAGGCCTGCCAGAGTTCTTGGTCAGTTACTTCTTGATCTAAACCTAGAGTCAAGTTAGAACGAATGGTTCCCTTAAAGAGTTCGACTTTTTGGGGCACATAGGCAATCCAAGACCGCCACTGTTCAAGATTGAGAGGACTAGATCCATCTCGATAAAGGTCTATGCTTCCCTTGTCTGCTGGATAAAATCCAAGGATGAGTTGCACCAAGCTTGATTTACCAGAACCCGTTCCCCCAATAATACCAAGGATTTGCCCTTGCTTCATATCAAAGGAAATGTCTCTCAGAGAAGGTTGAGCTGCATCTGGATAGGTAAAAGTCAATTCTTGGACTTGTAAAACCTTATCTCTGGTAGCTTGCTTTTGTTCTAACTCTGAATGGATATCTTCTGGAGCCTCAGCAAAAACTTCCTCGATTCGCTTGGCTGAGATATAGGACTGGTTGAGGGAATTTATCAGCATGGCTAGCTTGACCAATTCTACCAAGATCTGTAGGAGATAATTAATAAGGGCAATGAGAGCACCTTGACTGATCAAGCCTCCTTGAATTGAAATATAGCCTTGCCAGATAATAATAAGGAGGGTTCCATTAACAATCAGATAGGTCAGAGGGGTTAATAAACTAGACCAGAAACCTGTTTTTTCTTGCAATCTTGCATAAACTTGGTTAAGGGTTTGAAAAATCTGTAACTCTCGTTTTTCTTGACCAAAAGCACGAATAACCCGCATTCCTTGTAATTGCTGGCGCGTTTCCTGAACCAGTTGATCCGTTTTCTTTCTCAGACTGCTGTAGAGAGGATTAACCAGTCTAGAGAGCCCTACAATAACAATGGTCAAAATGACAACCATGACTAAGAACCAGAAAGTCAGCTCAGCTGAGATTCGATAGGCCATAAAAATGGCACCAAAAACGATAATAGGCGCTCGCAAAAAGAGACGCAGGAATTGATTGATACCAGTCTGAATCTGGTAGGTATCCGAAGTCAAGCGAGTGACCAAGCTAGAAGTTGTCAAACGGTCTCTGCTATCCTTGGGTAATGAAAGAATGTGGCGATAGAGGTCACCTGTCAGTTCTTTAGCAAATCCAACCGCAGCCTTAGCTGAGTATAACTGGGCTATTAAGGCCACTACAACACCAATTACTGCAAAGATAAGGAGCAGGCCAATCTGCATCCAGAGATGACCTTGATCCCTCTGGGGCAAGGATTGGTCAACAATCCCAGCAATCACCATGGGAACCAAGAGCTCAAACACAGCTTCTAGTAACTTGAACAAGGGT
>NZ_AEDV01000049.1 GCF_000148545.1 Streptococcus mitis SK597
TCGAGTAAGAGACATTTCCAAAGTCTACAGTTCACTTCATCTTAAATTAATTTTTGTAGTTCGACTTTAGTTAATAATTTTATACTCAACAAAAGCAAAAAACATATAAAACTTCACTTTGAATCAGCATTTATACTATATTCCGTATTAAGAACTCCATAATTGTTTTTCTAAAATACATCTTTCAAATATCCTTAAATATAATAAAAAGAGATGGGCAAAATCTCAATTCCTGAAGAAAATGGAGTAAATCTTCCCATAAGAAAACGCATAATTTCAAGTTTTTCAACACCTGAGACTATGCGTTTTTTGGTTCTAAAAAATTTTCGCCCACCTTAAACAACTAACAAAAGTTATAAGTAGACTATATTTTTAAACTCAAGATCTAACAACCATTTCGATTAGTTAAATCTTTCAATCTTTCTTCTCCAGATTTAAGCATCTCTTTCTCCACTTGATTCCATTCTCCAAATAGTAAATCATGAAGAACGGTTGCTGCTGAAGTTTTATATTCTCCTGAATCATATACACAACTTCTATCTCGTTGGTAAATTTGAATTCTTTCAAAGATAGCTAGTTCTTCCAATTGTCGTGTATTATCAACTAGATGATTTACAATGAAATCATGATGTTCTTTTGGAGTTGCGCGTGCTTGATTTGGATTGATAGCGTACAGTTCTTCGTATCGAATAAGAGTGCTCAGATAGGACAGCTTAGGCTTTGTCGCAATCAAGGCTAATTGTACTTTATATCCTTTGTTTTTCAATAGTTGTGCTGTTTTCTTTGGAACATCAATTGTTCGTAAAGTTCCCTCAATCAAAAGATTGTATCCCAAATGACTCAATTCGGTCACTAAAGACTCTACCATTTTCCCTGCAAAATATTTGGTGTATTCAACACTGTCTTTGCCATATTCTTGCTGAAGCTCTAAATAGTGTGGATGCTGAGAACGAAAACTATCGCCATCAATGATAACAATATTTCCTTGAAATTCTTTCTGTTTAATACGATGAATTGTTGTCTTGCCGGCACCACTTTGCCCTCCAAGCAAAATCGCTATAGGTTGCTTACTGGACTTTTTTCCTCTTGTCATAGAACGAAGATTCCGTGCTAGAGCATGTTTAAATTCACTATCAGTATAAACTTGGATTTCCATTAGGCTACCATCCGTTTTTCAGATATCTCTAACATACGTTCAATTCCATCCAAATAGCCGCTATATCTCTCTATTTCATCAAAAGTTTCTACTAAATAGATATTCGTATGAATCAAGTCAGATAGATCATCACTCATTAAAATCCAAGGATTAGATTCATCATCAATGCTAATCCCCTGACTATCTTGATAACGATAGAGTCGTGATAATAGATTAGCACCTCTTTCTTTCACAATTTCAATTTTTAAAGTCAATTCATAATCTTCAACAGGATTGAGCATTTTATCTTCTCCTACAATATCGACATAAGATACATTAAACTTCTGACAAATAATGTCTATTAATTCGGTAGAGACTGAACTCGTTCCATTTTCATAACGACTTAAGCTATTTCGAGAAATTCCTATAATCCGTGCAAATTCGGGTTGTGTTAAGTCATGTGTTTTACGTAAGGATTTTATGTTCTTTCCAATCATGGCAAACTCCTTTGTTTTTATAATTCAATTATAGCATAAAAAAGCATAACGCACCAATTTTGGTGCGTTATTGACTATTTTTCCTAAATCTCTCTAAATTCTTCTCCAATTGTTCCTTATGAAGTTGATTCTTAGCTTCCTTTAATGTGTCGTCCAAAGTTTCTTCTCTGTAAGTTGATTCTGTTTTTAGTTGTTGTGATTCTTGATTTGGAGTAAAAATGATATCTAACAGTCGGTCTATTTTTTCAAGATCTTGGACAGACATATCAGATAGTCTATGAATTAGCTTCTTAAATACATCACTATTGTCGTGATTTTTCGTAAAAAATGTTGTAAACATCTATAACCTCTCAAAAAAAGCAGCCTATCAGGACTGCTTAGTGTAATTCGGAAATTGCATCATAAATGGACTGCAATTTCTTATTGTCTTTATTCTTTGTGTCAATCAAAGTATGTAGCTCTTCAATTTTCTTTTGACTACTTTGAATATCGCTATTATTATCCGCAATCAGCCTTTTAAGATGTTGCTGATAACTTGTAGTGATATCTGTCTCTTTTCCTGTTCTAACCTCTGTAATTTTGGGTTTAGAACTAGAATTTGATTCCGTCACAGGTGCTTGTTTTCGCTTTTGAAAAGCTGCTTCATAATTTACATCATTATTTCCTTGATGATTTCCAAATAAGGCCGCAATTTTATCTGGATCTTCTTGATTTTCTGATTTACTTTCTAATGGTTGATTAAAATTCCAATCTTTTGTCATTCACTCATTTCATCCTTTCTAAATTCAGAATCATCGAATTGTCTTTCTTTACCAAAGGCATGGTCAAGAGCTTCTTCAAAACTCATGTGACTAATGCTTTGACGCCTTTTGAACGTCGCAAACATCGCTGTCTCTAGTTGCTCTTTGTAAGCAGCTAGTTTTTCTGTCTCTCTTGCTACCTTGCTTTCTTGCCTAGTGACCTTTTCTTCTAAGCGTTCAATAATGGTCATATACGATCCTCCTTCATTCTAATATTAGCTAAAACATCTTGATTTTGTTATCACAATTCTAAACATTGAGAGGTTTGTCTTACTGGTTGATTCCTCAATGTCTCTTTTGCATTCTCGATCATCAATTGTAAATCTGATTTCTTTTCTCTAAGGACATCATTCCAGTCTACTTTTTCTTTCCCAGATTCATTATCAGGGAAATCCAGGAAAACAGGAAATCCTGATTGAGATAACTTATCAGAAAAATCTTTTCCAGCATCATCACAATCTACTGCCAGTGTCAATAAATCAGGATGATTATCAAAATAAGTAGTTGTATCACGAATTGTATTGATTAAAGGCAATAACTTTGAAGGTATTACTGTATCTAAAAATTCCAACTTCTGATTTTCTTCAGCTATCAGTCGTAAAGTTTGATAAGCGACAACAGACCTTTTTAATCCCTCCATAGATACCAAACGAACATCTGATAGACTTTGTTGATGTAGTTCGTAATAGCTCATCAAGTCGATGAACGATTCACAAAAGACCAGCTTATTTGGTTTACCAATGTCAAAGGATATTCCAACATGTCCATGGCTTCCTTTTAGAATCGTTTTAACCTCTCTCTAGAAAGAGCGGGATTCTTATAAATCCCTTGTAGGCTTGCTGCCTGCAGCTTGTGACGATGATCAAAGCTTTTAAAAACGATAACAGGTTCAACTGTTTCATTTGTTTTCCAACTAGCTTGTGCTATCAAACCTTGTTGAATCATCTTTTGTACGATTTCTACTGCGATTCCTCTACATTCTGTTAAGTAATATCTGGCCAGACTACAGTTAGAATCTTCTATTCTCTTTAAAGGATAATAAAATGATCTCTCTTTTTTCTTGAACAGCTTCTTTTTGAAAAGGTTCTTCAGAAAGAAAGTCTAGAGCTTCTTTAAAGGAAATTCCCTTAACAAGTCGAACAAAATCAATGACATCACCTTGAATATCTCTTGAAAACCATTTAAAAGTATTGGTAGTTGAAAAAATCCGAAATGAATCGTGTTCAGAATGCTCATAGACACTGTTCGAAACTTGTTTAAAGGAGATACCTAAACGATTGGCTACATCAAGAATTGAAATTTGCTTACATTCTTCTATTTCCATGCAACATCATCATTTTGTCGTAGTATTTGGCAGTGATGGAACAGATGAGGATTCTTCCAAAGTTTTGGGAGTGGCCTTATCCAAATCATCTAACCCAGATTTCCAAACCTGTACTTGGTTAACCAATAACTTACCTGGTAGTTTCGAATAAGACAACTTAACCGTTCTGGTTTCTGTCTGATTGGTTTTTGATTGGTTGGCATTCTTTAAATCGGATACATAGGTTACATTATAAGAGACCATGGCAATGGCTTGATTCGTAGTCTGATTAACAAAGATATCAGCTTTTTCAAAATGATAATCCAAAATATAGTCCTTATACACTTGGTTCATGGTATCATTTTGACTTGTCAATTCTTGAGAATAAGCCGATTCAGTCATATAAGGTTGAATACGTGTATTATTTTCTCCGAGCTTTTCTTTCGTATAGTACTGTGTCAAAAATTCTTTTACAGTATCCGATGACAAAATGCTGGCTTTATCTTCTGCTTGTTTATCTTCCACAAGTTTAGCTGCAGCCAATTCAATCTCTTTGCGACTTTGTTTAGCAGTTGAGTGTTGACCAGCAGTATATCCCATCATGAGAATAAAGCTAGTTGCGGCTACTGCTCCAATACTAATTAGGGCTTTAGTTTTGACTTTATACTCATCAAAAATCTATTATGGACAAATCCGTTTTCTGTGAACAATCCTCCTCAGGCTTCTGTTTCCAAATTTTGAATCACTGTTTCTAACTTCAAAATGACTTCTTCTAAAGATTTGAAGGCCTTGTTTTTGAATCCACGCTTTCGTATCTCTGCCCAAACTTGCTCAATGGGATTCATTTCTGGAGTGTAGGGAGGAATAAATGTATAGTAAAATGAACCAAAAATAGTACACAATGTGGTATAATCTTCTTATGGCATATTCAATAGATTTTCGTAAAAAAGTTCTCTCTTATTGTGAGCGAACAGGTAGTATAACAGAAGCATCACACCTTTTCCAAATCTCACATAATACCATTTATGGCTGGTTAAAGCTAAAAGAGAAGACAGGAGAGCTAAACCATCAAGTAAAAGGAACAAAACCAAGAAAAGTTGATAGAGATAGACTCAAAAACTATCTTATTGACAATCCAGACGCTTATTTGACTGAAATAGCTGCTGAATTTGGC
>NZ_AEDV01000048.1 GCF_000148545.1 Streptococcus mitis SK597
TTGAACATCCTATCTATTTTCTATAAATCCTAAAGGCTGTAATACTTTCAATCCTTGTCATTTTGTGTTATCATGTAGAGGTAATGAAAGGAGAGAAAATGTCTGCTATAGAACGTATTACAAAAGCTGCTCACTTAATTGATATGAACGATATTATCCGCGAAGGGAACCCAACTCTACGCGCGGTTGCTGAGGAAGTTACTTTCCCCCTATCTGACCAGGAAATCATCCTAGGCGAAAAGATGATGCAATTCCTCAAACATTCCCAAGATCCCGTCATGGCTGAAAAAATGGGGCTCCGCGGTGGGGTTGGACTTGCTGCTCCTCAATTGGATATCTCAAAACGCATTATCGCTGTTTTGGTACCTAATATTGTTGAAGAAGGCGAAACTCCACAGGAAGCCTACGACTTACAAGCCATTATGTATAATCCAAAGATCGTCTCTCACTCTGTTCAAGACGCTGCTCTTGGCGAAGGAGAAGGTTGCCTATCTGTTGACCGTAACGTGCCTGGCTATGTAGTTCGCCATGCTCGCGTCACTGTTGACTACTTTGACAAAGATGGAGAAAAACACCGCATCAAACTTAAAGGCTACAACTCCATCGTTGTACAGCATGAAATTGACCACATCAACGGAATCATGTTTTACGACCGTATCAATGAAAAAGACCCATTTGCAGTTAAAGATGGTTTACTAATTCTAGAATAAAGAAAATCCCGTTGCAAGACGGGGTTTTGTGTTATAATAGAGGCATGAAAACAAATGATATTGTCTATGGAGTCCACGCCGTTACCGAAGCCCTCCTTGCAAACACAGGAAACAAACTTTACCTCCAAGAAGATCTCCGAGGTAAGAATGTTGAGAAAGTCAAAGAACTGGCTACAGAAAAGAAGGTGTCCATTTCTTGGACTTCAAAAAAATCCCTCTCTGAGATGACTGAAGGTGCTGTTCACCAAGGTTTTGTTCTACGAGTGTCTGAATTTTCCTATAGCGAGCTGGATAACATCCTTGCCAAAACACGCCAAGAAGAAAATCCACTTCTATTGATTCTGGATGGTCTTACTGATCCCCATAATCTGGGTTCTATCTTGCGAACAGCCGATGCGACCAACGTTTCAGGTGTCATCATTCCCAAACACCGTGCTGTCGGTGTTACTCCTGTCGTTGCCAAAACGGCCACAGGTGCTATTGAACACATTCCCATCGCCCGAGTGACTAATCTAAGCCAAACTCTAGACAAACTCAAGGATGAAGGCTTCTGGACCTTTGGAACAGATATGAATGGGACTCCTTGCCACAAGTGGAATACAAAAGGGAAAATCGCCCTCATCATCGGAAATGAAGGAAAAGGCATCTCTAGCAACATCAAAAAACAAGTCGATGAAATGATTACCATTCCTATGAATGGACATGTTCAAAGCCTCAATGCCAGTGTTGCTGCAGCCATTCTCATGTACGAAGTTTTCCGAAATAGACTATAAAAGAGGCTGGACAAAAACTAACTTCTAACTAAAAGCACACAGTGATTTTTAAATAACTGATTTGTAGATTAAATTCTTGGACAATTTTGTAAACCCCATGCTGATTAAGATGAATCCAAGCTCTACTACACTGGCCTACTTGTCTCTAACACACACTCTGAGTTCACCAAAAATATTCTCTAATTTACGAAAAACGAGATCAGTTGCCATCTTACATTTTGCATAGATTCTAGATTCTTCTTCGATATATCATGTGTTCTGAACGAAGTTTCCTAAAGAAATTCTAATACTCAATGAAAATCAAAGAGCAAACTAGGAAGCTAGTCGTAGGCTGGACTTAAGTACGGCAAGGCGAAGCTGATGCGGTTTGAAGAGATTTTCGAAGAATATAAGTTGTATCATAACAAATTGATTTCTGAGTTCCTTTATATAAGAAAATGAGCATCTCCAACTACGAGAATGCTCATTTTTTAGGATTGTATAGGTAAATTTTACATCTGTTTTAAACGTTCAATCCGCTCTGCGATAGGTGGGTGGGTGTAAAAGAGTTTTTGGAACCCTCCACCTTTCTTGGGATCATTGATATAAAGTGCACTGCTGGCATCATCAACAGGACGACTCATGGGTTTACTATTGTCTAACTTACGTAGAGCATTAATCATCCCTTGAGGATTGCGGGTCAACTCGACACTAGAAGCATCAGCTAGGAATTCCCTTTGACGAGAAATAGCTAGTTGCACCAAAGTTGCAGCGAGAGGGGCCAGTACAATAGCTAGTAAAGAAACCACTAGCATAATGATTTCAAGACCGTTTCCATCTCTATCATCGTCA
Organism: Streptococcus mitis SK597; assembly: GCF_000148545.1. Taxonomy (GTDB): domain Bacteria; phylum Bacillota; class Bacilli; order Lactobacillales; family Streptococcaceae; genus Streptococcus; species Streptococcus mitis_C. The sequence goes on from NZ_AEDV01000048.1 coordinate 2,315, forward strand.
CTTCGTCTGCGACCTGCACCACCCCACCACATCATACGACCTGCCATACTAGAAAGCATAGTGATAGCACTAGCAAGGGCAACGGCAATAGTCGAAATGCGGATATCGTAATTACGAATATGACTGACTTCATGTCCCATAACAGCTTCTAGTTCTTCACGATTCATAATAGCTAGGAGACCTGAAGTCGCAGCAACCGCCGCATTTTGAGGATTAGAACCTGTCGCAAAGGCATTTAAGGCTGGATCATCAATGATGAAAACACGGGGCATAGGAATCTGAGCCACCATAGCCATATCTTCCACTACATGGTAGAGGTCTGGTGCCATTTGCTCATCAACCTCACGCGCTCCATTCATTGACATGACAATCTCTGTCGATTGAAAAATCATGGACAAGGCATAGATAAAGCCAATAATCAGTGCGATAACCAAACCACCAAGCCCAGATCGCATAAAGAGGTAACCAACCGCATAGCCAACAAGAGCTAAGAGTAGGAAAAATACCAGCAACAAAATCCAGGTTTTTCGTTTATTGCTTGCAATTTGATCAAACAACATCTTAGTCACCTAAACCGCTAAAATCAACCTTAGGAACTGCCTTTTCCTCTTCTGGTGTTTGAAGGAAATCTGCTGCTTTAAATCCAAACATTCCAGCGATAATATTGCTTGGGAAAGTTTCTAATTTTACATTGTAGTTGCTGACAACACTGTTGTAGAGTTGACGAGAGTAAGAAATTTTATTTTCTGTATTGGTCAACTCCTCTTGCAATTTAACAAAGTTGGCACTAGCTTTCAAATCTGGGTAGCTTTCTGCAACTGCAAAAATACCTGAAACTTGACGAGTGAGGGCATCACTAGCTTTCATAGCTTCTGCTGGTGAAGTTGCTGCTGCCACTTGGTTACGCAGTTCTGCCACCTTTTCAAGGGTAGAACCTTCATATTTAGCATAACCTTTTACAGTTTCAATCAAGTTTGGCAAGAGGTCATTTCGACGTTTCAACTGAACATCAATCTGACTCCAAGCCTCCTTTGTTTGCATACGATTCTTAACCAAACCGTTATAGCTAACAATCACAAAAATAACAATAAGAGCGATAACTCCAAGAATAATCCAAGTCATTTTTATAATTCCTTTCTGTTTTTAGATTAGTACCAGTATATCAAATTTTTAATGATTGTGGTAAAATAAGATGATACTAAAGAAGGAAATAACTATGAAACCAGAAACATTTTACAATTTGCTTGCCGAGCAAAATCTTCCACTTTCGGACCAGCAAAAAAAACAATTTGAACGTTATTTTGAGCTCTTGGTTGAGTGGAATGAAAAGATTAATTTAACAGCCATTACAGACAAGGAAGAAGTTTATCTCAAACATTTTTACGATTCGATTGCACCTATTCTGCAAGGCTTGATTCCCAATGAAAATATCAAATTGCTTGATATTGGAGCCGGGGCAGGATTTCCTAGTCTACCAATGAAAATCCTCTATCCTCAGTTAGATGTGACCATCATTGATTCGCTCAATAAACGTATCAACTTCCTCCAACTCTTAGCTCAAGAACTGGATTTGGATGGTGTCCACTTCTACCATGGACGTGCAGAAGACTTTGCCCAAGACAAAAACTTCCGTGCTCAATATGATTTTGTAACAGCTCGTGCGGTTGCCCGTATGCAAGTCCTATCTGAATTGACCATTCCTTACCTTAAAGTTGGTGGCAAACTATTGGCACTCAAGGCCAGCAATGCGCCTGAGGAGTTATTTGAAGCAAAGAATGCCCTCAACCTCCTCTTCAGTAAAGTCGAAGACAATCTCAGCTACGCCCTACCAAATGGAGATCCGCGTTATATCACAGTGGTAGAAAAGAAAAAAGAAACGCCCAACAAATACCCAAGAAAGGCTGGCATGCCAAATAAACGCCCGCTTTAAATTTTTTAGTAAAAAAATATTTACAAAGTCAGCCTCGCTCTTTTATTTTCAGGCTCGGGAAAAAATGATTTACAAAATCAACCTCGCTCCTTTATTTCCAGGCTCGGGAAAAAATGATTTACAAAATCATTTTTTTCTGCTATACTATCACAAGCAAAGGTTTTTAATGTCATCCCGTGAGGTGACGAAGACGCAGAAATACTTGAAACTCTTTAAAGTCTAGATTTTAGAGAAGTCTTACTCTGAGGGCCTATTGCTGTAAAATAATGGGCTCTTTTTTGATGCCCAAAAGTGAGGTTTATATGAAACAAGAATCAACTGTTGATTTGTTACTAGACGTTGACCAACGTCCTTCGGCTGGAAAAGGAATTCTCCTTAGTTTCCAACACGTTTTCGCCATGTTTGGGGCGACCATATTGGTACCATTGATTTTGGGAATGCCTGTATCTGTTGCCCTTTTTGCTTCAGGTGTTGGAACACTCATCTACATGATTTCAACTGGTTTTAAAGTTCCAGTTTATCTAGGTTCTTCATTTGCCTTTATCACAGCTATGTCCCTAGCTATGAAGGAACTAGGAGGGGATGTATCAGCTGCACAAACAGGGGTTATCCTTACAGGTTTTATCTATGTGCTTGTGGCTGCAAGTGTTCGTTTTGCGGGTACAAAATGGATTGATAAACTCTTGCCACCAATCATCATCGGACCTATGATCATCGTTATCGGTCTTGGACTTGCAGGTTCAGCTGTTACCAATGCTGGTCTTGTAGCGGATGGAAATTGGAAAAATGCTCTTGTAGCAGTTGTTACTTTCCTAATTGCTGCCTTTATCAACACAAAAGGAAAAGGCTTCCTACGAATCATTCCATTCCTCTTTGCCATTATCGGTGGTTACCTCTTCGCACTGACTCTTGGCTTGGTTGACTTTACACCAGTTCTTAAAGCCAACTGGTTTGAAATTCCTGGTTTCTACTTGCCATTTAGCACAGGTGGTGCCTTTAAAGAATACAATCTTTACTTTGGTCCAGAAACCATCGCTATCTTGCCAATCGCTATCGTAACAATTTCTGAGCATATCGGAGACCATACTGTTTTGGGTCAAATCTGTGGCCGTCAATTCTTGAAAGAACCAGGTCTTCACCGTACTCTTCTTGGTGACGGTATCGCAACTTCTGTTTCTGCCTTCCTTGGTGGACCAGCCAATACAACTTACGGAGAAAATACAGGGGTTATCGGTATGACTCGTATCGCTTCTGTCTCAGTTATCCGTAACGCTGCCTTTATCGCAATTGCCCTTAGCTTCCTTGGTAAATTCACTGCCTTGATTTCAACCATTCCAAATGCTGTACTTGGTGGTATGTCTATCCTTCTCTATGGAGTTATCGCCAGCAACGGTTTGAAAGTCTTGATTAAAGAACGTGTTGATTTCGCTCAAATGCGTAACCTAATCATCGCAAGTGCTATGTTAGTCCTTGGACTTGGAGGAGCTATCCTTAAACTTGGTCCAGTTACCCTTTCAGGTACTGCCCTATCAGCCATGACAGGAATCATCTTGAACTTAATCTTGCCACACGAAAATAAAGACTAGTAGTCTAAACATATCAAAAAACGAGCATTTCCAATTACGGAAGTGCTCATTTTTCTTATTTCTAAAAAAGGAAAGCCCTGCGACCTTCCTTTGCCTTACTTGCGTTTCTTCTTCGCTTTCTTCATTTTATTCGCCATGCGTTTCATGGACTGTTTCATGGCAAATTCACCGATTTTACCTTTGAGTCCGCCACCAAACATCTGGCTCATATCTGGCATTCCTTCTCCTCCGAGAGCTGACAAGTCAGGCATTCCACCTTGTCCCATCATTCCTTCAAGGACAGACATATCCATTCCTCCCATATTTGGCATATTTTTAGGAAGGTTATTTGGATTGATTCCCATCTGCTTCATCATCTTGTTCATATCACCAGACATAACACCCTGCATGAGCTGTTTGGCCTGATTAAAGTCCTTGATGAATTTATTGACTTCGACAAAGGTATTTCCAGAACCTGCAGCAATACGACGGCGACGGCTCGGATTTAACAAATCTGGATTTTCACGTTCTTCAGGTGTCATTGAAGACACAATAGCACGTTTGCGAGCAATCTGACGCTCATCCACCTTCATGTTTTGAAGTGCTGGGTTGTTAGCCATACCTGGAATCATCTTGAGCAAGTCTTCCATTGGCCCCATGTTTTGCACCTGATCCAACTGATCAATGAAATCATTGAAATCAAAGGTGTTTTCACGCATCTTCTCAGCCATTTCAAGGGCTTTTTGCTCATCGTATTCTTGAGAAGCTTTCTCAATCAAAGTGAGCATATCCCCCATGCCAAGGATACGGCTAGACATACGGTCTGGGTGGAAGGTCTCAATGTCCGTAATCTTTTCACCTGTACCAGTGAACTTGATTGGTTTTCCAGTAATGTGACGAACAGATAGGGCAGCACCACCACGAGTGTCCCCATCAATCTTGGTAAGGATAACCCCAGTTACTTCCAACTGAGCATTAAACTCACGCGCAACATTGGCCGCTTCTTGACCAATCATGGCATCAACGACGAGCAAAATTTCATTTGGTTGAGCTAGTGCTTTCACGTCACGAAGCTCATTCATCAACAGCTCATCAATCTGCAAACGCCCTGCCGTATCAATCAAGACATAGTCATTATGATTAGCTTGGGCTTGTTCCAAACCTTGACGTACAATCTCAACAGCTGGTACTTCTGTTCCAAGTGCGAAGACAGGCACATCAATCTGTTGCCCCAGTGTCTTCAGCTGATCAATGGCAGCTGGACGATAAATATCCGCCGCAATCATCAAAGGACGAGCATTTTCTTCTTTCTTGAGTTTGTTGGCCAATTTACCAGCAAAGGTTGTTTTACCAGCCCCCTGCAAACCGACCATCATGATAATTGTAGGAATCTTAGGTGACTTGATAATTTCTGCCGTATCAGAACCTAAAACGGTTGTCAGTTCCTCATCAACGATTTTAATAATTTGTTGCGCAGGATTAAGGGTATCAATGACCTCATGCCCGACTGCACGCTCACGAACTTTCTTGATAAAGTCCTTTACAACAGGCAAGGCAACGTCGGCCTCAAGCAAGGCCAAGCGAATTTCTTTGGTCGCCTCTTGGACATCAGATTCAGAGATTTTTCCTTTTTTACGTAGATTTTTAAAAACGTTCTGCAAACGTTCTGTTAAACTTTCAAATGCCATGTTTCTTCCTCTTATTCTCTATTATCAATGCTTGTTAAAATTTCTATCTGCTCCTGCAGAAAGTCATCTTTGGGATAGCGCTCCAAAATCTGGTCAAAAATCTGACTGCGGACAATGTAGTCCGAGTACATGTGCAATTTCATCTCATAATCTTCCAGAATCTTTTCTGTCCGCTTGATATTGTCATAGACAGCCTGACGACTGACACCAAACTCCTCGGCAATCTCAGCAAGGCTGTAATCATCAGCGTAGTAGAGCTCTATATAGTTCATTTGCTTGTCTGTCAAAAGCGCCGCATAAAATTCAAAGAGCGCATTCATACGATTGGTTTTTTCGATTTCCATAACTTTTATTATACCAAAAATTAGCCTAATCTACCACACTAGGAAGCCAATCCAAGAAGATAGCTAGCTAAATTTGAAAAAGACATGAGCCTAGCCCCAAGTAATTTCCAATTGATAGCTGGCAAAGGGATGTCCCTCTTGATTTTGTAGTTGATAATCTAGTTCAATCTTTTGCCCATCAACTTGATAATGGCTCGTTTGGATGATAAACTCCTGCATACCCATTGGTGTAGGAATGTAGGCTAAACTATCGCTATCCTTTAAAAAGCGCATAATGGTCTTGGGATTGGAAAAACGGCTCATCACCAGTTCTTGACCATGAAATTTAATCACTACTTTTTCCTTTTCCTCATTATAAAAAAGCAGGTAGCTATAATCTCCCTTTTCATGCACTTCTACATCATAAAGCTGGTCAATCACTTCCAACTGCTCATCAAACTGAATCGTATTTCGCATCCGAATCTTCACATCAAGTCCTCTTTCTTGTCTCTTGTCCTACTATTTTACCAAAAACTCTAGCTTTTTGCTATAATGGTCATATGAACGAAAAAGTATTCCGTGACCCAGTTCACAACTACATCCATGTCAATAATCAAATCATCTATGACTTGATCAATACAAAAGAATTTCAACGCTTGCGCCGGATCAAGCAACTGGGAACTTCCAGTTATACCTTCCACGGTGGAGAACACAGCCGCTTCTCCCACTGTCTAGGAGTCTATGAAATTGCACGACGTATCACGGAGATTTTTGAAGAAAAATATCCTGAAGAATGGAATCCTGCCGAGTCTCTCTTGACTATGACAGCTGCTCTCCTACATGACCTTGGGCATGGTGCCTACTCCCATACTTTTGAACATCTCTTTGATACAGACCATGAAGCCATCACTCAGGAGATTATCCAAAGTCCTGAAACGGAGATTCACCAAGTCCTGCTACAAGTGGCGCCAGATTTTCCAGAAAAGGTTGCCAGTGTCATAGACCATACCTACCCTAACAAGCAGGTTGTGCAACTCATTTCTAGTCAGATTGATGCGGACCGTATGGACTATCTCTTGCGTGACTCCTATTTTACAGGAGCATCCTATGGTGAATTTGACCTGACTCGAATCTTGCGTGTCATTCGCCCTGTCGAAAATGGCATCGCCTTTCAGCGCAATGGCATGCATGCCATCGAAGATTACGTCCTCAGTCGCTACCAGATGTACATGCAGGTCTATTTCCACCCAGCAACACGCGCCATGGAAGTTCTCCTACAGAATCTCCTCAAGCGCGCCAAGGAACTCTATCCTGCAGACAAGGACTTCTTTGCACGAACTTCTCCACATCTCGTACCTTTCTTTGAAAAAAATGTGACCTTGTCAGATTATCTGGCTCTAGATGATGGTGTGATGAATACCTACTTCCAGCTCTGGATGACCAGTCCTGACAAGATTCTTGCTGACTTATCGCAACGCTTTGTCAACCGCAAGGTCTTTAAATCCATTACTTTTTCACAAGAAGATCAAGACCAACTCGCTAGCATGAGAAAATTGGTTGAGGACATTGGCTTTGATCCCGACTACTATACTGCCATTCATAAGAACTTTGACCTCCCTTATGATATCTATCGTCCCGAATCTGAAAATCCACGGACACAGATTGAGATTTTACAAAAAAATGGTCAACTGGCCGAACTCTCTAGCCTTTCTCCTATCGTCCAATCCCTTGCTGGCAGTCGCCACGGAGATAATCGTTTCTATTTTCCAAAAGAAATGTTGGACCAAAACAGCATCTTCGCAAGTATCACCCAGCAATTTTTACACTTGATTGAGAACGATCATTTTACTCCAAATAAAAACTAGAAGAGGAAATTTATGAGTATTAAACTAATTGCCGTCGATATCGACGGAACCCTAGTCAACAGCCAAAAGGAAATCACTCCTGAAGTCTTTTCTGCCATACAAGATGCCAAAGAAGCTGGTGTCAAAGTCGTGATTGCAACTGGCCGCCCTATCGCAGGCGTTGCCAAACTTCTGGACGACTTGCAGTTGAGAGACGAGGGTGACTATGTTGTGACCTTCAACGGTGCCCTTGTCCAAGAAACTGCTACAGGACATGAGATTATCAGCGAATCCTTGACTTATGAGGATTATCTGGATATGGAATTTCTCAGTCGCAAGCTCGGTGTACACATGCACGCTATTACAAAGGACGGTATCTACACAGCCAATCGCAATATCGGAAAATATACAGTGCACGAATCAACCCTCGTCAGCATGCCCATCTTCTACCGCACACCTGAAGAAATGGCTGACAAGGAAATCGTCAAGTGTATGTTCATCGATGAACCAGAAATACTTGATGCTGCGATTGAAAAGATACCAGCAGAATTTTATGAGCGCTACTCTATCAACAAATCTGCTCCTTTCTACCTCGAACTCCTTAAAAAGAATGTGGACAAAGGTTCAGCCATCACTCACTTAGCTGAAAAACTAGGATTGACCAAAGATCAAACCATGGCTATCGGTGACGAAGAAAATGACCGTGCCATGCTGGAAGTCGTTGATAACCCCGTGGTCATGGAAAATGGAAATCCAGAAATCAAAAAAATCGCCAAATACATCACTAAATCTAACGATGAATCCGGCGTAGCCCATGCCATCCGTACATGGGTATTGTAAAATAATTTGAATATAGAAAAAGCACTCCAGAAGTTAGAGATAATGTACTGCCCCCAAAAGTAAGACAGAAAAATCTTACTTTTGGGGGCAGTTTAAGATTCAGTATTTTTGGTTTCCAGTTCTATCCCCTCAATAATTATTAAATCTGAATTAGGTAGTACATTATGTAAAACCTTTTTCAATTTTTTATTTTACTACGAATTAATATTATTTTTTCAAGTGATAATCGATCCACTAATCTTCCTTTATAAATATTGCACTTCTTTTCTTAGCTAGCTTTTTTTCATAACTCTTTATAAGAATAACCAATAAACTACTTAGTAATCCCAAAATAACTAGACTTAATCTCGGGTTTAAAAGCCAATTAAAATAAGCAGCCAGTATCCCTCCAAAAGGTGCAAAAATAGTAGCTATTACAAAAGAACTAGAAAGTATCTTACCAATATTATACTCAGTACTTTCTTGTTGCTGTATTGTTGTAATTGAGACAGAAGCTATTGTAATTAGTCCACTCAAAATTGAGTAACAAATTCCAAAAAAAATCCAATTTTCTACTATTCCGCTTGCCATAATGACAAGTGGGATGGTTGCCATTGATATATTCATTAAGATAAAGGCATCCTTCTTATTCAAAAAAGTAGAAAGAAGGGTTACTGCTATCAAACTACCAAATCCAGCAATGGAGTAAACAATCCCAACAAGACTATTTGATAATTTTAATTGATCCTGTAAATAATAAATAATCGTTGCATTGAAGCCTAGCATAGCGATATTCACAACAATAGTAAAGAGTAAAGAAATCCTCAATTTAATATTTGTAAAGTTCTCTTTAAAACCTACAAAAATTTCTTTTATATCATCATTACCATTCTCCTTGTGTTCTTGATCTGGAATATATGAAATTAGTATTGAAAGAAATAATAACAAGAAAGAAGCACTATTAATAAAAAAAATGCTATTAATATTAAACTTTAACATTAGTACCCCTGCTATAGCTGGAGAAATTAATTTTGAAATAGTTCGGACACCTTGAAACTGAGAATTATATTTTGCAATTCTTCCTTCTCAAATAAGGCAGGAGTAATGACTGAGAATCCTGTTTGAAAAAGTGTCGAAAATAAAGGTATCAAAAATGCAATAACATAGTAAAAAATATAGGAACTGAATATTTAGATAATATCGGTATTACACTACATAATAATGCCGGTATTAATGTAGACCATAATAGTATTTTTTTCTTATTGAAATTATCTAATAAGTAACCCATAACAAATCCCAAGAAGAATTGAGGTAGCAATTCAATAATCACCATTCCTCCCATTGCAAAAGACGAATGAAATTCTTGGTAAATTAAGATTGGAAAAGCAATTTTCTGAAATCTATCTCCAATATTTGATATAAATTCACCAAAAGTTATTGTATAAAACGTTTTCTTGTTAATATCCAAAATGTCCCTTCTTTCTAGTTAAACCACGATGAATATCACTTTTTATTAAATCGGTAAGACTTATTCCAAACCTCTTTGCAAGAGTTGGTACCGCACTATTTTCACTTAAACCATACATAGTTACTAACTCAATGAAATATACATCCTCGCCAGATACTCTAAAATCAAGATAACAAGTACCATCTATTTCATAATAATCATGACCACCCGTCAAACGGGTGGTTTGTCCCAGGGCTATAAGCCCAAACTACCAGCCAGCGCCTAAAGACGCTGGCTTTCACGTTGTTCAAGCCTTATTTCTCTTGACTCGTCACTTGCCTCTCAAAGAGGCTTTAGTATCACTTACCACTATCCCTAAAGGATCCTTCTTATTCAAAAAAGTAGAAAGAAAGGTTACTGCTATCAAACTTCCAAATCCAGTAATTGAGTAAACAATCCCAACAAGACTATTTGATAATTTCAATTACGTCCATTTTTTTCTCTCATTAATTGGACATAGCCCTTTGTTTCTATTTTTGAATTTAAAAACGAGAACTCTCCGCACATTTTATCATAAAAATTACTATAATCTTCTTTTGAAAAATCTCCTAAAATCTCTATCTCAAGATAAAACCCAAGACCATCAATCTTATCTAGATTAATCGTTTTATTTTCTAATTCATCATGATAAGTCTTTCTATGTTTACTTATTGTGAAAATATTTGAAAATCCATCTTGCAAGATATTTCTTACAAATTCTAATTTTTCAGATTCTAACTCTATTTCACTTTCACTCCACATTCCTTGTTTTATCGTATCTTTTCTTGTGAAAATACTTGCTCTATTATCATCTTCTTGACGAATTCTGTAGATAAAGCTACCTACCTCATCATTTTCAAATTCTCTTCCTTTTGTTTTAAAATATTCATCAACTTGCTTATTTTCATTCTTAAATTTATAAGATTTTTCTAAATATGAAATAGCATTATTATAATCTTTCTCATCGTTGAGTTCAAATCTAACTTCTAATTCATTCATTAATTTTACCTCTCAATTCTTCAAAGGCTGAAGTCTCTTTACATTCACTCAGTCTATAGTAAGTTTCTGTAGATGTTTTATGGACAAAAAGCCTAATATTTTCTTGTACTCATTTTAGCACTTCAATATAATAATGTCAAGAATTTTAATAATGTTTTTTATTTATTTTTATTAAATACATATTTGTATCTTTCTGGATTAAAAAAACGATGCTTAATTGAACATCGTCTTTACTATTCTGTTATATCTGCAATATAATGCTCGATTTTAAGAGCCATTGACATATTGCCCTCAAGCTTATACAGGAAATAAGCCGTTTCAAAGTACTCTTTTACTGCAACTTTAGAAGAAAAATTCTTACTGACATTTCCCATCAATACATACAAATCAGCCAAAAGATATGTTGTTCTATACGTCTTACATTGCTTTATCGTATCTGTGATTTTAGTAATAGCCTCTTCAGTATTATTCTGCAACCATAGATAGCGACAAACATTATAATTAAATTTAATAGAAAGGTTTAATTCTTCGATTGTGTTTAACTTGAGTTGATTTACTTGATACTCTAACTTTTCTCGAATTTCATTAAAACTCTCTAAATCTTCAATATCATAATAAAAATTAAATAGAGTATTTGAAACTTGAAGGTAGATCAGGTCAGTTACATTTAACTGAGACAGTACCTTCTCCAATCTTGCCACACCCTCCTCTTTTTGCCCATAGAGATAAAAATCTATAAGAGATTTTATCCACTCCATATAAAACTTATCTACTAGAGACAAGCGATGTACCTTTACACTCTCTAATTCATATATATATTTCAAAGACTCATAATTTCGATTTGTGATAAATGTCTGGGCTAACTTCTTAAACTCTGATAACTCATCAATCTCCTCTCCAATCTGCTCATTAAAAAAATAATCTATACTAACTTTTAACTTCTTAGACAGAGCATATAAAAAGTCTGCTCCTGGAGTAAATTCTCCATTCTCTAATCGACTAATCTGCCCCTGTTTACATATCCCCTCAGCCAATTCTCGCTGAGACATTTTTAATTCTTTTCGTCTATTTTTTAATCTTGTTGCTAATAGTGTACCCACGTTTGCATTTTCCTTTTCTATTCGATTTCAATTTCAATTGTAACATGATTAAATTTTAAATACAAATTAATAAAGCAAAAGATACAAATTATATATAAGCAATGACTAGATAGGTTACCTTTGAAAACCTATCCCTTCTTCTTTTGAGATTTTCTTACTCAAACGATTGATAAACGTATTCACTTTAAATGGATTAGATATTAGACTATCATGTTTAAATTTTGTTATTGATATATTTAACAGACCAGAAATAATCTTTTACAACATATCAAGTTCAGGGGAACAATAAAGATTTTCCCCATTTTTTAGTCTCTCTATTTCATAACAATCAATTCTTTTTGTCACATACCTTAGCCCAAAAAATCCACACCAAATCTTTTTGAAAGCTGTTTAAAGCTTTGTACTTACTTTCTGAGTTCATAGATCTGAACCTTTACCTCATTTGTTCAATTCCATAATAAAATAAGGACATTCTAACAAAGGAAGTCCTTATTTTTATTATGGAATTGATCAAAATTATTTTATCCTTTTACTAACATTCATTCTCTTACTAAATCATACTTTTTATCAATAACCCTCTTTTAGAGTATGTCCGTAAGTTTGAATAATTTGTTGTATATCTTTATGCCTTAGTAATCTTGAAACAGCCCATATATCAACACCTTTTGATAATAAATATGAACCGTAAATATACCTTCCTGCTGTTGCTATCATGGTTTGACTACCTATCCCAAGTTCGGATAAAAATACTTTCAAGCATTTATTCAATCCATAATTTGTAGAAAGTTTATACCAGACCAAATCATATTTCTTCAATTCTTCACGATTATAAAGAACCTTATCTTGTTCCTCTTTCAATGCATCCAATACAGATATTAAATCTTCATCAATAAGAATTTCTCTTATGAAAGTATTCGTTTTTTGAGAAACAAAATTTGTCGATTTCTAGCAAATCTTCCATACATTTTTATAATTTATCTTTCTGAAAAATAATATTTTCTATTTTATAATTCACCTTCTAATTCTCTTATAATCGAATATAAAGATTCTTTCGTTTTGGGAACAGATTCCTTCAATATACCCTCTACAATTTTAAAATTCAAATTTGAATAGTTATGATAAATAAAATTTCTAAAACCTTTTATCTGAATCCAATTTATCCTATCAGAATACTTCTGTTTTACTTCCTCTGATAATTTTCCTAAGGATAACTGTTCTCCTACTTGTCCTAAATTCATAGCGATAGAATCAACTACCATATCATCATCTAAAGGTAAATTATATCTTCTTGCTTTATCCAAAACAGCAACAGCCTTATCAAGATATAAAACCATATCCTTCAAATATGCTATATCAGTTTCAAGAGATTGATTTCTCATAAATAACCTCTCTATCATTCAAAAAATTTTTCTTGACTAACTTCCCAATATTTGTTTTTGGAGAAAGTAAATCACTAACCAATAGAATATCTATATTACCATCAAAAATAGTCAAAAGTCTACCATATACATCAAAATATATAGAATCATCCTCTAACTCCAAAGCAATATCAACATCACTTTTTCCATCAGCTTCGCCCCTAGCATAAGAACCAAATAGGTAAATTTTAGATAAATCATATTGTTTAGCAACAGGAACAATTTTTTCCTTTATCTGATCTATTGTATAAACCATAACTGAACCCCTTTAGATTATATCTATCCACACTTTTATTTCACCTTACTCAGAATCAAGTTTAACTTCAAAAGGAATACTTCTTGTCAACACACTCTGTTTTAAAAATAACTTCACAGCAGTTGACATATCCAACCCCAACTCATTAAAAATTGCAGTCGCTTCTTTTTTCAATTCATCATCTACTCTTACAGCAATTTGTGACACAGCATTTCTCCTTGATTTATTCTGTATATCTATTGTATCACCTTAAGTAAGACAATTCAACTTCTTTTAATTATTAAATACAAAACAAAATAGACCAGTTTCCTGATCTATTGTAAATTCAATCTAGAATAGTACACTATGGTTCCTAAAACATTAGTAGAAATTGGTTTAAATTTTTAATCTATTTGCTCAATTTTTATTTCATTTCACTATCTTTTATTCTATATTAATTGACTTTTGGTAAAATTTTGATCATGAATCAATCAAAGAAAAAACACTAACCTATTTTAAAAAACTAAATTGTGATTATTGCCCCTAAACAAACACTTTAAATATTCTTTATTTTTCTTAATTTACTCAAAATGCCCCCTGCTGGAATCGAACCAGCAACTACTCCTTAGGAGGGAGTTGTTATATCCATTGAACTAAGGGAGCTAGATAAAAACTCTGCTGAAGAAGCAGAGTTTTTTAGTCGAATTAACGACGGATTTCTTTGATACGAGCTGCTTTACCTTGAAGAGCACGCAAGTAGTACAATTTCGCACGACGTACTTTACCGTAACGAACAACTTCGATCTTTTCAACACGTGGAGTGTGGATTGGGAAGATACGCTCAACACCTACACCGTTAGAGATTTTACGAACTGTGTAGTTTTCTGAGATTCCAGCACCTTTACGTGCGATAACAACACCTTCAAAAATCTGGATACGTTCACGGTTACCTTCGACAACTTTCGCGTGTACACGAACAGTGTCACCAGGACGGAATGATGGGATATCTGTACGAAGTTGACCTTCAGTCAAGCTTTGGATTAATGGATTCATTTTATTCTCCTATCTTTGTCAATCTTGAGGAACCTTCCTCAGCGGATAAACTGTATTTTTGTGCGTCCATTACACACAAGATACAGTTTACCAAATTTCCACAAAAAAGTAAAGAAATTTATAACAGAATTCCTAAAAAAATCGCAACTAAACCACCTAGGTAGGTTAAGGCTAGGTAGCTATAAAATACCTTCTTATCACTTAACAGTCTTTGAAGTTCATCATTCAAGGTCGAAAAAGTCGTTAAACCGCCACAAAATCCTGTTGCTAAAATAGCATAGACTTCCTTAGACTCCACATGATTGTAGAATAATCCAATCAAAAAACAACCTAAAAGATTGGCTATGAGCGTTCCGAGTGGCAATTTAGATGCTTGATTATAGCGGGAAAAGAAATAGCGCACTAAAGCTCCGAAACCACAAGCAATTGCAAGATAAATGATTACCATTTCTTCCTCCCTAGAAAATAAGCCAAAAGTAGGCCTCCACCAATACTCAAAAGCAAATACATAACTAAACTAAGATAACGCCCTGTATCAAGCAGTTTCACAGCATCAAGCATGAGACTAGAAAAGGTTGTTAAACCTCCACAAAAGCCCGTCCCCAGTGCTAAAATAACGCCTTTACTGGTTCCCTTATAGACTAAATAGCCCTTAACAAGATAAACCAGGCAGAAAATGCCTAGATAGTTGACAAGAAGGGTGCCCCAAGGGAAATCTGGACTGGCTGGTAACCAAGTAGAAACAAGGTAGCGCACAAGTCCGCCCACCATGGCAGCTAGAAAAATTCCTAGCGGATAAAATTGTTCTTTTTTCATTTGATGTTTTGATCCTGATAATCACGCGAACGTTTGAGTATGTCCGAAAAAGTCGCTACAATAGTTTCCTGATAGCGCTTATCTCCTACACGACTTCTAACCTTTTCAAAAATAACCGCTTCTCTCTTAGTATCTAAAATCTGTTTACCTGAAGCTTTCTTATAGGCAACTACACCCTCAACCAAATGCATTCGTTCTTCTAAGAGCTTGACGATTTGGTCGTCGATTTGATCAATTTCTTGACGAATAATATCTAAATCCATACAGTCTCCTCCTTTATTTGAATTATTGTATCAAAAAGCCAACAAATAGGCTAGTAAAATCCCAACTCACGATAAAAAAATGCACTGATTGTTTCCATCAGCGCACTTTTATGCTTATCCTACTTTAGCAGCCAATTCTTCTGCGAATTGTTCCAAGCGTTCAATGTCTTCTTCCTCAGCAGAAAGATCAACTTTAACACACTCTGAACCTTTTTCTGCCCCTGTTGAAACAAAGACACGATCAAAGTCATCGACAGCCTTACAGAATTCATCGTAGAAGGTGTCACCTGAACCAACCACTCCGTAAATTTTGCCATTCAAGTTGAGATCTGCTAGGTCTTCGTAAAAGTCCATCATCTCATCTGGCAATTCACCATCACCATAAGTATAGGTCGCAACGATAGCGATGTCTGCTTCCAAGAAGTCTGAAGCGTCAACAGTTGTACATTCATCAACATCGACGTCCAATCCCAAGTCACGTAATTTGTCTGCTACAATATCTGCAATTTCTTCGGTATTACCGGTCATACTGGCAAATACAATTTTTGCTAATGCCATATCGTCCTCCTCAATTTATCTTTCTCCATTATATCACATCTTTTTCATTTTAAAAATAAAAATTCTTGTGCTACAATGAAATGAGAAAGAATTGAGGTTATTTATGGATATTTGCCATCAAATTTTAGAAAAAATTAAAGAATACGACACGATTATCATTCATCGTCATATGAAACCAGACCCAGATGCCTTGGGAAGTCAGGTGGGATTGAAAGCTCTTCTCAAACATCATTTCCCAGAAAAAACCATCAAAGCCGTTGGTTTTGATGAACCAACTCTTACTTGGATGGCTGAGATGGATTCTGTTGAAGACAGTGCTTACCAAGGTGCCCTTGTTATCGTCTGTGATACAGCTAATACTACTCGTATCGATGATAAGCGCTATAGTCAAGGTGATTTTCTCATTAAGATTGACCACCATCCAAATGATGATGTATATGGTGACCTGTCTTGGGTCGATACTAGTTCAAGTAGCGCTAGCGAGATGATTACCCTATTTGCCCATACAACCCAACTGGCCTTGTCAGATCGCGCTGCTGAGTTGCTCTTTGCAGGAATTGTCGGTGATACAGGTCGCTTCCTCTACCCTTCTACCACTGCACGGACTCTTAGCCTGGCTGCCTATCTGAGAGAACATAACTTTGACTTTGCGGCTCTCACCCGCAAAATGGACACTATGAGCTACAAAATTGCAAAACTTCAAGGCTACATCTACGACCATCTGGAAGTGGATGAAAATGGAGCAGCGCGCGTTATCCTGAGTCAAGAAGTCTTGAAACAATTCAATGTTACCGATGCTGAGACTGCAGCCATTGTCGCTGCACCTGGACGTATTGACAGCGTCAGTCTCTGGGGAATTTTTGTGGAGCAGGCTGATGGCCATTACCGTGTTCGCTTACGCAGTAAAATCCATCCTATCAATGAAATCGCCAAGGAACATGATGGTGGAGGCCACCCTCTAGCAAGTGGTGCTAATTCCTATAGCCTAGAAGAAAACGAAATCATCTACCAAAAGTTAAAAAACTTGCTTAAAAACTGATAAAATACTTGCCAAACTTTTCAGAATCTGATAGACTAGTAAGGTAACAATCTATGGCTCGCAAAGAGACCATGGCAGAAAGGAAATATTGCAAAATGAAAAAAGATATCCATCCAGAATATCGCCCAGTTGTCTTCATGGACACAACTACTGGTTACCAATTCCTTAGCGGTTCAACAAAACGCTCTAACGAAACAGTTGAGTTCGAAGGCGAAACTTACCCATTGATCCGTGTGGAAATTTCATCAGACTCACACCCATTCTACACTGGACGTCAAAAGTTCACTCAAGCAGATGGACGCGTGGATCGTTTCAACAAAAAATACGGTCTCAAATAATGATAAAAAGACAGCTTCGGCTGTTCTTTTTTGTTTCTTGCAATTAACTGCTATTTTCATGTTCCAGACTCAAAAAACTTTGCACTCTAGCTAGCTACGCGATGGTTTCTAGAGAACAAAGTTTTTTCTTGCCTAAAAAGTATAAAAGATATATACTAGCTATATATAGTATAGATTGGAGATATACCATGACGACATCACTTACTAAGCAATACAATTTTAAAATTAACGAGTCATCAATGGAACAAGCTAAAGCTATCATTAAGGAAAAAGGAATGACTATGACGGATGCTATTAGTCTTTTTATCGAGCAGATTGTTCTCGAACAGGATTTGCCAATAAAAACTGCAGAAGATTTACACCGTGAACGATTGATTCAAGAACTACAAGCCCAATCGGAACGCGCCTTAAGAGAATATGAATCCGGACAAGGAACTTCCTTAGATGATATGAGGCTACGATATGGCTTATAAAGTAATTATTTCGACTGAAGTAAGTCAGGCAATTGATAGTATCCATAACTACATCAGCACTGTTCTTTTATCACCCCAGTCTGCTAAAAATACTGTGGCCAAAATTTTAGACGGCTTAAAAAGTTTAGAAACCTTTCCTGAAGCTGGCTTTGATGCAGATGAAAAAATCGGACTTAAAATCAATAGTAAGTACCCCACACGAGGAAAAATTATCGGTCAATATATCTTGCTTTACTTTATCGATCAAACCCAAAGGACTGTTTTTCTTTCCCACTTATTCCATACAAAAAGCGACTATGTTACCTTGCTACAAAGCAAAAATCACAAAAACTCAAAATCATCATTTTAATATCCACTGCTCTCTTAATAACCTTGTACTTATAAGGAACACAATCTTCATTTTCATAAAAAACTCAAAAAAACTTTGCACTCTAGCTAGCCACACGATGGTTTCTAGAGAACAAAGTTTTTTTATTAGTGCAGATTTACTCTTCCTTATCTTGATTTTCAGTTCCTTTAGTTGTATTGTCTTCCCAAAGGATACGCTCGATACGGTGGAAACCAGACCAACCTTCTTCTGTCTTGTTTTCGTCCATATAGTCTGCCAAACGGAAGTCAATCTTGACATCTGACTCACCAAAACTTTCGGCAATCGGTTCTGAGCGCTCATAGGACATACGAATCAGTGGATAAACCTTCTTAGCTTCTTCTAACTTACCTTCTTTCAACAGTTTGACAAAGCCTTCCGTATCTGTCAATAGCTTATCGATTTGCTCTTGCACAAAAGTCTTATAGTCAGCAGTGGCCTTATCAAGCATTTTTTGCTTATCTTCAGACAATGCTGTCACCTTAGATGAACCAGTTGTATCTGCTGATTTTTCAAACCTAACAGCACAAGCTGTCAATAGCAAGACTGAAGATAAAAGGACAAAACCTAGTTTTTTCATTGTTTACTCCTATCGGTCCAGGAAACCTGAATTAATTTTATGTTTTATTATATCATGTTTTCATTAAATTTTCAGAAAATTTAATGTTATGAATAGCATTACAAATGCAAAAAACTAAGCCTAGGACAATCTCCAAAGCTTAGTTTGATCTAGTTTCTTAATTTCCAGCGTAATATTTTTGAATTCCTTTAATAATGCCTTCAACTAACTTATCTTGATATTGATCACTACGGATTCGTTGGTTTTCTTCTAGATTATCCATATAACCCAACTCTAATAACACAGCAGGTTTCGCAGTCTCACGAAGAACAGCGAAGGTGGCTTGCAAAAGTCCAGCATCTCTAGCTCCTGTCTCAGCCAAGAGAGATGAATGAAGATCTGCTGCCAAACGATTACTTTCACTCATTCGGTCTGGATTATTGTGCCAGTACTGGTTAATCTTGCTCGGATAACCCACTTCTTCCTTATAAGAATAAGTCTGTATCCCCAGATTCAGTGTTGTGTCATTCCCAGTAGCATTAAAATGAATACTAATAAAGAAGTCTGCATTCGTTTTATTTACCATACGAGAACGCTCCGTCACAAAGTCAACATCCACATCACTATCACGAGATGTTAAAACTGTATAGCCAAGTTCTTCTAAACGTTTCCGTAATTTACGAGAGACCTGTAGATTCAAATCTTTTTCAGCTATTCCATAATAGTAAGCGCCCGAATCACGTCCACCATGCCCAGGATCTAGGAAAATAGTTTTACTATAGCGCCCCTTTTCAAATCCTTTTGGAAGTTCTTGAACCCATTTACCATTATCTTTGAAAAAATGACTACTTCCATCAATAGTATAAGTTCCAGTGACATAAACGCCATCTTCTTTAAGATAATACCAAGCTTTGTAATCTTGATCATAAAGCCACTCTTTGTGAGCCATGTAGCCACCAGATTTTAGATAGTAAGAGCCAACCCATTGCTGTTCAGCATAGTGCCCACCTGACTTGAGATAAAACCAGCTAGAGTAGTTCGGATCGTACACCCATTCTTTATCTGCCATAGCCCCACTGGACTTCAGATAATAATTTCCCTTCCAGGTATTAGCCATCATGACACCATTTTGATCAAATGCATACCATTTACCATTGATTTGACGCCATTGGTTAGACAGATATTTTCCTGAACCATTGGCGTAGTACCACTTGTTAGCCATCTGATACCAGCTATTTTCAAGTAAGTAACCATTCTTATCAAATAGGTAGCCCTCATAAAGAGTATCTGTAAATTTGACACCTGTTTGACTATAATAAGTCCACTTCCCGTCTTCTTTTACCCAACCAGTTTGTAGCTTAGACTCAGTAGGAAGAGTTGGCTTTGTCTCCTGCTCACTCGAACTAGGAGTCGTTGGCTGGTTTTCTGTAGCTGCTTGAGAAACATTTGCAGAGCTAGTAGTTGAACTACCGATAGAGTTATTCGTAGGATGACTAGCATCATTAGCTAGAACTGTTTGGCTAGTGAATCCAAGAAGAGCCAGAGCAAGAATCGTAAATTTCTTATATGATTTCATTTATAACCTTTCTAGGGGAATGGAATCCCTGTGTTATTGAGTTCTTTAACTTCCTTGATGAAGGAGTTTTTTAAGGATAAAATTTCATTTTCTGGAAATAAGACTTTCATGGTATCAAGATGTTGGATAATCTGATGTCCTAGTTTTATCCCCTCTATTTTATTTTGTCTAAGAAGATTATACACCTCATACATCTTGATAGTCATAAAAGGATATAGAGGTAAATAGTAACCAGTATGGACAAAAATCCTGCAATACTTTATACGATACAATTCAATTTTATCTATCAATTGTTGTGCCAAATCATAATAAGCATTTTCAGAATAGTATTTAACAATTGTTCGAAGTACATCCACCAACATATGGGTTTGATTTGTAGCTAAAGGAAGGCTACTTGTAAGAATTTCAAAAACTTCTTTTTCTTTTTGTTGATACATTTCAAGAGGAAAATCAAATAAAGTGCCTAAGCGTTGAAATACATGAAAATCAAAAGGTAACCAGTAATCCATAGAAAACAACTGCTCTTTTAGTTGTTCAAGAATTTCCCAATCCTCTTCAGTTAGCATTTTTTCAGTAGATATGAGAGTTAGTAGATGAAGGAAATTTCTAACATAAGGATTTTCATCATCTTTGACTGTATCTTTGGCATCATCAGACTCCAAAGTTCGATCATTTCTATGTTCGACTAATTTGGTTGTCTCTTCATTTTGCATGGAAACCACAAGGATGATGTCTTCATTAGAAACAATATTCAGATTTTCAAAGATTTTAAAGAAAGTATCTGCTTTAATCATAGCTTCGCCCTTTTCAAACTTACTTAAATTATTAGGGCTAATCGCTGTACCAGCTACTTGTTTTAGAGTAAATCCTCTCTCTTCTCTCATCTTTTTAAGCGCGGGGCCGAAATTTGTAGACATAACTTTCTCCCTTATTTTATTTTAACTTCACTTTTACATTATACACTAATCATAAGCAAATAGGAGAAAAACTACGAAAACGTTCTATTTCACCTTGATTTTGGGGTGTTGATATAGAAAAACGTATTTTTTCGTAGTTTTTTTAAATTTAATAAAGTTTCTTAGTATACTAGATGTAAATTATTATAAAGGAGATGGTGGAATTAGTTTATCATAAAAACATTTATAAGAAAAATCAAGAGGAGACAAAATGAACAAACAAACTAAAAAATTCACACTTACTACAGTACTAGCACTTTCATTGTTAGGCGCTGGAACGCTTGCACCACAATCAGTAGCCGCTAATGATAGACTAGTTTCCACTAAAGAAATCAATGGTCAATCTTATCATATCATGAACTCTGAAGTAAATATCAATTCTGCTGGTACTAGCTTAGTTGGAATTGAAGGAAATTTCTTGACGCCAGATAAACAAGCTATTTTAGACCGTATAAATGCTATCAGAAAAGAAGCTGTTACGGAAGGAATAGTCAGTAGCTACGTTCCCATCAAATGGTCAACTGCACTAGAGAAAACAGCCTTTTCTCGTGCAGCAGAAGCTTCTGTAACTAAGAATCATAAACGTTTATCTAATAAAGATATTTGGAGTGCCTGGCCTTCAGGAAATTTTTCACTAGCCGAAAATTTAGCTTGGAACTATGATGGATTTATGACGGCTATTAATCAATGGTATGAAGAAAAAGCAGATTACGTCAAATCTCTTAGTGGAGCAAGTGTCTCTGCTCAAACTGGACATTATGAATCCTTAATCAATCCAGAATTGACCTATATGGGTTTGGCAGCCTTTGATAATCCTAAAAATAGTTGGATTACCGTTGCACAAAGTTTCGGAACATCATCTGGTGGCTCTGAAGAATTAGCTGGTGGTTATGGAAAAGCCATTCAATACACAGAAGCCGATTCTTCGCAAATTCAAACATTTGCGACCAAAGCGAATCTTTTTGACAAAGATTTGAAGGCTATCGGAACTCATACCAGTAAGCAAACAAAACAAGGTAAGTCTAACGGGACTAATAAACCAGGTTTCTTTTTTCAAATGCAAGATATTGGTAGGGGTATGGGTTTTTGGCGACAATCTGGCTCTCGTTGGTGGTTTATGCAACTTGATGGGTCTTACCCTTACAATCAGTGGGCACAATTAGATAATATCTGGTATCACTTCGATAGTTCAGGATGGATGCAGACAGGTTGGTTGAAAGACGGTGGGAATTGGTACTACCTAGACGGCTCAGGCGCTATGAAAACTGGCTGGCTCAAAGATAACGGTAGCTGGTATTATCTTGATAGCTCAGGTGCTATGAAAACAGGCTGGATGAAGGTAGCTGGCAAATGGTACTATGCCTATAGTTCTGGTGCCCTAGCAATCAATACGACTACACCAGACGGCTATCGTGTCAATTACAATGGTGAGTGGGTCTAGGATAAGATTATAAAAAATAGATAAAAAGAAAAGGAATACAAAAATTATGAAAAAAATACGTTTTAACTACTACAGCAGTTTTATCACTTGTAGCAACAGGAGCTACGATTTCAAGTGTCAATGCCGCAAGTGTTCCAATGGTCAGGGAATGGTCTCCAGCAGCCAATGCTTATGTTGAAACCCCTGCTCCTGGTTATCGTGATACAGATTTAGTCGCAACAGATGTGACGCTTGTAGAAAAAAGAAAAGCACAACTTGGAGCATTTTCTGATGGTGAATTTACAACGGTTGATTGGGTAGATAATGCTTATAGACAAGAATTTTCTAAGCAATTTGCAAGTTTTGAATCCAACGGCATTGCTACATTTAACGGTAAAACAATTGTCTTTAAAGCAACAGATTATGGTATCTATACCATGAAGTTTGAATTAGACGGAGTTCGTTACAAACTAACAGCCGATGTTAGAGAAAACGTAGGGAAAGGAGCACCTTTTTACACTTATGTAACCAAACTAGAAGTCTTATCAACTAATCAAGCAAATGCTATCTCGAATACAAGTACTGAAAAACAAATAGAAGCAACAATTACAAAGGTTGAAATTCATCATTTTGGAGTTAATTTTGAAGGTGTACTCTCAGAGCCACTACAACACGGAGGAGATAATGCAGCTAGAGGAAATGTTACTCTAATTGATAAGGCTAGCGGAAAGATTGTGTACCAACATAATAATGATGTCATCTTTAGTGGTCTAACTAATGACGTCAACGACCAATTTCTTTTACCTTTAATCTATAGCAATAAATTTAAAGGGGATGTTTTCGATATCAGACAGTTTCCTGCTGGAACATATATCTTGGAGATGTCAGGAGAGGCTGGCTCTCCGCGCGATCACTCGGTTGATAACAGAAAACGTGTCTTTAAAGCTAGAAAAGAGGTTACTTTCGGAAATCCTTCAACAAATTCAAATACTAATACAACAACTCAATCAGGTTTGAATTCATCTAGCTCGTCAACTTCTACAAGTTCGTCATCTGGAAACTATTCTAGCACGGATACAACCATGACGCCCCATCAGTCTAAATCTACTTGGATGTATTCGAATGGTCGCTGGTGGTATAAACACGAAGATGGCACTTATACAGCTAACGGCTGGGAAAAAATCAATGGTGTTTGGTATCATTTTGACAACTCTGGCTGGATGCAAACAGGTTGGGTAAAAGACGGTAGTTGGTACTACCTCGACGGCTCAGGCGCAATGAAGACTGGTTGGCTCAAAGATAACGGTAGCTGGTACTACCTTCAAGACTCAGGTGCAATGAAAACTGGCTGGATGAAAGTATCTGGTAAATGGTACTATGCCTATAGCTCTGGTGCCCTCGCACTCAATACGACGACCCCTGATGGCTATCGTGTCAATTACAACGGTGAGTGGATTTAACATACAATAGGAATAGATTAAGGAGACAATTATATGAACAAAGTTATAAAAATTGAAGATGAAACAGTTTATGTTGGAAAAGGTAATAATGGTCAATTTACTGCAATTTCAAGAAAAAGTTTTGGTTTTGAACCACAAGTAGGTGATTATGTAGAATTTTATCAAAATGGTGACGACTATATTGTTTCAAAAATAGATAACACATCTCCAGCCGCCTCTAGTCAACATTCAAATGGAGTAAGTGATAAATCTAAACTGGCCGCAGCCTTATTTGCCCTATTTTTAGGGGCGTTTGGTGCCTACGATTTTTACATTGGAAATACTAAACAAGGATACAAGCGTATCGTTCTAACTCTGCTAGTTATCATTCCTATTTTAATGCCATTTGTTTTACTGGCAAATGCTATTTGGAATATTATGATTACTATTCAAGTTTTAACGTCTAAAACTGGTAGTAAATGGCACCAAGATGCCCAAGGCTTAGAATTACAAGATTAAATATATGAAAAAATTATTTCTATTCAGTATTAGTATTTTAGCTATCTCTATTTTAACGGCTTGCCAACATCAGAGTGAAAACACTTCTGCAACAAGTTCTGAAGCAATTAGCTCAAGTACTAGTTCAACTTCTTCTACATCGGAAGAGAAGAAAACAGATTACACCCTATACAATACTGTCCTTAAAGAATATGCCAAAGTATTAGATGGTTCGTCAGCTTCACCTAAAGAGCTCAATTCAAAAGCAAACTTAAAAAATACTTATCCTAAAGAATACTCTGGACTACAATACAGCTTGTATGATTTAGACCAAAATGGTACAGACGAACTTTTGGTTGCCCTTAAAACGGATTCTAACTATTACGATTTATTAGATATTCGAACTCTAAAAAATGGTGAAGTTATTCGACTAACCAATGCAGAAAATAATCTGGATTTTATTGGTGAGCGCGTTCATTTTAATCCTTTAGAAAATGGCTATTTCTAATTATCTACCCGAGTATCTACTAATCAAATCCAACTTAAACTATACAAGTTGAATCAGGATGGAACACAGTTAGAGTTAGTTAGCGAATCAGATACAGAAGAGGGACTGGGGACAAAACCACCTTCCCTTGATATAAGATCTTTCTCTTGGAAATCTGTCACAAGTCTCATAAATGAAGAATCTTCCCTTCCGTCAGAAAGGAAAGGAATGGATATTTCTGCAATTCAAAATGGAGATTTTTCTAGTGTTGCAGGAACTTGGAGGAATCCTACAGGTATTGAATTCACCTTTGACAAAAATGGTTTAGTAAGTGATCATTCCAAGATTTCAATTGAATATGCTAGAGAAATTGACCACTATCTTAAGGCAAGTTCTGTTTCTAAAGATGGAGGTGCTGGTGCAGCTATTGCATTTTTACCAGCAGGAATCCCTATAACCATGTCTGTCACCTCTTCTTCAGATAATGGCTATACTGACCCATCTGATACAACACAAGATCGTTTATGGTTTGGACAACAACTTATCAATGGCCACACTGACGGATTTTTCTACAAGGTAGAATAATGACGGTAACCCCTTAAAGTTGCCATAGAATATCTAGTATCTATATAGGATAAATATTCTTATTCTCTTAGAATATCTATCCTATATTTTTATTTCCTCTACATTCCTTTCGCTACTAGATGAATTCACTCAGAAAAAGATTAGACTTTTAACCTTAAAATTGATAAAATAAAAAGGAAAATAATTGTAAAAGGAAACTGTAAATCACCATGATGAACATGCAAAACATGATGCGTCAAGCACAAAAACTTCAAAAACAAATGGAACAAAGCCAAGCTGAACTTGCTGCTATGCAATTTGTTGGCAAATCTGCTCAAGATCTTGTTCAAGCGACCTTAACTGGAGATAAGAAAGTTGTCAGCATTGACTTCAATCCAGCTGTCGTTGACCCAGAAGACCTTGAAACACTTTCAGATATGACTGTTCAAGCTATCAACTCTGCTCTTGAACAAATCGATGAAACCACCAAGAAAAAACTAGGTGCTTTCGCCGGGAAATTGCCATTCTAATAAAAAAGGCTCTATAATATTTATAGTGGGTAAATCCCTTATAGATATTATGGAGCCTATTTTGATGTAGAAAAAGTCCCATAAAATCTATAATGAAAAGCGATCAAACAATCATTAGAAAGAATCCTATGGAACAATTACATTTTATCACAACTGCTTGATATTGAAAACTTTTTTTCTCATACTAAGTCCTAAACGCTAAAATCATTCTTAATCTTTTTTACCATTTGTTATTATATTCCTAAATTCCGGCTAAAACAGTCCACCAGACTGTTCTACTTCAATACTTAAGGCAAGTTGTAAGTCATGCCAAGCCATGAAGTAATTTAATCAAAGATTTCATGAGTACATGGTCATCAAACGCTACTAACAGCATAGTAGTAAACTATTGTATCGCCGACTTTTCGTATGTGCTTAACTACTAAAAAGATTATAGAGACACTCTTGAGTTGCTAAGAAGAATGAAAGCATCACTATAATCTCTTACATTTTTACTTCTAAAGTAAGGTTTTTCGTACTCATTGAGAATAATCTAAAGCTAGCCTATCCTCGCTTTCAGGTCTTTTTTTAGAATCTTTCTAAAGAAAGCATCACCGCCCTTCAATTATTTTATTCCAACGTAAAATTAGGAGAGACTAATAATCTTATCCAAT
>NZ_AEDV01000047.1 GCF_000148545.1 Streptococcus mitis SK597
CCACGATTCGCAATATCAAAAAAGAAAGGACAAAATTTGCCCTTTCTCGAGCTTAGCTTTTCTTCAACCCACTACAGTTGACAAAGAACCTTTAATTTTAAAGACTTTTTCCCGTCTCTTTTATATATCTGTCAATGGTGTTGCGGTATCTGGTGAGGTATCATATACCTTAAAGTCTACTCCAACTCCCAGATCAGCTTGAGCCAGCTGATTGACCATGGTCATGTGAGCTAGCTCCTTGATATTGTTCTCCTTAGATAAATGTCCAAGGTAGATTTTCTTAGTGCGGTTTCCTAGCGTCCGAATCATGGCCTCAGCACCGTCCTCATTAGAAAGGTGACCTAGGTCAGATAGGATTCGTTGTTTGAGTCGCCAAGCGTAAGAACCTGCTCGCAAAATTTCTACATCATGGTTGGACTCGATAAGATAGCCATCTGCATTTTCGACAATCCCTGCCATACGGTCACTGACATAACCTGTATCTGTCAAAAGGACAAAACTCTTATCATCCTTCATAAAGCGATAGAACTGCGGTGCGACTGCATCATGGCTCACACCAAAACTCTCGATGTCGATATCTCCAAAGGTTTTGGTTTTGCCCATTTCAAAGATATGTTTTTGCGAAGAATCCACCTTGCCAAGATACTTACTATTCTCCATAGCCTGCCAGGTCTTTTCATTGGCATAAAGATCCATACCATACTTTCGAGCCAAAACACCCACTCCATGGATATGGTCTGAATGCTCATGCGTAATCAGGATGGCATCCAAATCTTCTGGCTTGCGATTAATTTCAGCAAGTAGGCTGGTGATTTTCTTGCCAGACAAGCCAGCATCTACTAAAAACTTCTTTTTTGGTGTTTCCAGATAAAAGGAATTTCCACTGGAACCCGACGCTAAAATACTGTATTTAAAGCCTGTGTCACTCATTCTAATCTTCTACTTCGTCCTCCCATACTTCTTCTTTTACTGCATCCTTATCATAAGGGAGCACAATGGTGAAGGTTGATCCCTTACCGTATTCACTCTTGGCCCAAATAAATCCCTTATGTTGTTTGATAATCTCTTTAGCAATAGCTAGTCCTAAACCAGTACCTCCCTGGGCACGACTTCTAGCACGATCCACACGATAGAAACGGTCAAAGATACGTGGTAAATCTTGTTTTGGTATCCCCAATCCTTGGTCTGAAATGGATAAAATCATCTGATCATCAGTTGTCTTCATCGTTACTGTGATTTTTCCACCATCTGGAGAATATTTGATGGCATTGTTGAGAATGTTATCAATCACCTGTGTCATCTTATCTGTATCTATCTCTATCCAGACTGAGGTAATGGGATAATCTCTCACCAGTTCATATTTCTTCTCTTCATCCTGCCCTCTTATCTGATCAAAACGGTTGAGGATAAAGGTTATAAAGGCAGTGAAATTGATCAATTCCACATCCAGGTGACTGGTTGCATTATCAATCCTTGAAAGATGAAGAAGATCTGTCACCATCCGCATCATACGGTTGGTTTCGTCTAGAGACACCTTGATAAAATCTGGTGCGACAGGTTCTGACAAGGCCCCCTCGTCCAAAGCTTCAAGATAGGATTTTACACTAGTCAGAGGCGTCCTTAACTCATGACTAACGTTCGAAACAAAGAGTCTCCGTTCCCGTTCTTCCTTCTCCTGCTCTGTCGTATCATGTAAAACAGCAACCAAACCAGAAATAAAGCCAGACTCACGACGAACCAAGGCAAAACGTACACGAAGGCTCAGATATTCACCATTGGCATCCTGAGAATCAATCATAAGCTCAGGAACTTGGGTAATCAAATCACGAAGTTCATACTCATCTTCAATCTTAAGCAATTCAAGAATACTTTTATTGAGAACCTCTTCCTTCTGAACACCCAGCTGTTTCTTAGCCATGTCATTAATCATGGTAATCTTGCCACGACGATTGGTCGCAAGGACTCCGTCTGTCATGTATGAGAGGATACTGTGCAATCGTTTACTCTCTTGTTCCAGATTTTCTTGGGTTAAACGAATTACTTCTGATAAATCATTGAGATTATTAGTAATATTGGTAATTTCAGAGCTTCCCTGCATATCCAATACCTGAGAATAATCTCCTGCAATCAGGTCTTTTACCTTTTGATTGATTTGCTTCAACCGAATATTATCCCGACGATTTTCTAGCAAAAGTAAGGTCACTACTAAAATAAAGCCAAGTAGAATGAGGATAAAGATAAAATCACTGGTTAAAACTGTATCTTTAATTAGTTTAATCATTATTTCTCATATAATAACCAACACCGCGACGTGTTAGGATATACTCAGGACGACTTGGTGTGTCTTCAATCTTCTCACGCAAACGTCTGATGGTTACGTCAACTGTTCGAACATCTCCGAAATAATCATACCCCCAGACCGTTTCAAGCAAGTGTTCACGCGTAATTACTTGACCGATATGAGAAGCCAAGTGATACAAAAGCTCAAATTCACGGTGGGTTAAGTCTAGTTCTTCACCGTATTTCTTAGCAACATAGGCATCTGGAACAATCTCCAAGTCCCCAATTTGCAAGGGTTGAGTTTTATTTTCATCTGATTCTTGATTATCTACAGAAGCCAAGTCCGTGCGACGAAGAAGAGCTTTAACACGCGCCTGCAACTCACGATTTGAGAAGGGTTTTGTCACATAGTCATCCGCCCCAAGCTCTAAACCGATAACCTTATCAAATTCGCTATCCTTAGCTGACAGCATGATAATAGGCACACTACTAGTCTTCCGAATAGTCTTCGCAACTTCTAAACCATCAATTTCTGGAAGCATCAAATCCAAAATAATAATATCTGGTTGCTCTGCTTCAAATTGTTCTAGCGCTTCACGACCGTTAAAAGCAGTTACAACCTCGTAACCTTCCTTGGTCATATTAAACTTGATAATATCCGAGATTGGTTTTTCATCATCTACAATTAATATTTTTTTCATATGTTCACCTTTTTCTCTACTATTATACCAAAAAAATAGCAAGAAGACACAATAGCTAGTCTTTGCTACTGTCTAAGTTGGCTTGTACATAAGCCTGCCAGATTTTTTGTTGGGGTTTGGCAAGTGGGTAATTCTTAAACTCTTTTGGTGAAAGCCAGCGAACTTCCCTATCTGAAAACTCATGGAAGTCAGTCACCTGACCTGCTACAATTTGAACATGCCATTTGCGATGACTAAAGACATGCTTGACAGTGTCAAAATAAACATCAAGCCAATCAACATCTAGGTCATAGTCCTGCTGGAAACTCTCTTCTGGACTGGGGCCAAAATTCACACTTTCTTCTGCAACCTGATGGAAGAGGTCAAACTGTTCCTCTTCCGAAAAGCCATCTACTTCTACCAGTGGGAAATGCCAAAAACCTGCCAATAGCTTTTCGCTTTCATTTTTTTCAAGTAAAAATTGTCCCTGAGTATTTTTGACCACTAAGGCTTTAAGATAAATGGGAATTGGCTTTTTCTTGGGAGCCTTAATTGGATAACGATCCATGCTTCCGTTCTGATATGCCGCACTAAAGTCCTTAACCGGGCTTTCTTCTGGCCTAGGATTAACTGGTGCCTCAATATCAGATCCTAAGTCCATCAAAGCTTGATTAAAGTCACCCGGACGCTCTGGGTCAATCAAGATTTCCATCATTGCCTGAAAAATTTTGCGATTACTTGGAATCCCAATATCATGGTTGACTTCGAACAGACGGGCCAAAACACGCATAACATTACCATCTACAGCTGGCTCAGGCAAGTTAAAAGCAATGCTGGAAATCGCTCCTGCTGTGTAGGGGCCAATTCCTTTCAAACTGGAAATTCCTTTATAGGTGTTTGGAAATTGGCCACCAAAGTCAGTCATAATTTGCTGGGCTGCAGCCTGCATATTACGAACTCGAGAATAATAACCCAAACCTTCCCAAGCCTTCAACAAACGCTCTTCAGGCGCATTCGCCAAACTTTCCACTGTCGGAAACCAGTCCAAGAATCGTTCATAATAAGGAATAACCGTATCCACCCTGGTCTGCTGGAGCATGATTTCAGATACCCAGATATGATAAGGGTTTCTACTTCTCCTCCAAGGTAAATCTCGTTTGTTTTCATCATACCAAGTGAGAAGTTTCTTACGAAAAGAAACAATCTTCCTCTCTGGCCACATGACGATACCGTATTCTTTCAAATCTAACATATCTCTAGTATAACACAGAAGATTTCACCTGTCTTTGTATCTGATTTATAATATTTTCAATAGATAGTATATAACTTTTCTATTTACTTAGATATTTGATATGACTTCAACTGAAAATCAATAAAGTATCGGAGAATGTGATTATCCACTTTCAAGGTTTGATTGTAAAACAAATAAGCTAGAGATATAGTCTTATTTAAAATAGTTGATAATCGTACTAATAAACAATAAAAACTCAGCACTCTTAGAAAATAACGAAAATGCTGGTTGATATCATCCTAAAACAAGTGAAAAAATAGTGTTTTGCCCTAAAAATACCCTAAAACTACAAAAAAAAGCCTACTGACCAAGCTAGAAAGCTTGATACAATAGGCTTTTTAAAGGCTAATTATTTAACAGCGTCTTTAAGAGCTTTACCAGCTTTGAATGCTGGAACTTTAGAAGCTGCAATTGTGATTTCTTTACCAGTTTGTGGGTTGCGACCTTTACGTGCAGCACGCTCACGAACTTCAAAGTTACCAAAACCGATCAATTGAACTTTTTCACCAGCTGCAAGGTAGTCAGTTACTGCTGAAAATACAGCTTCAACTGCTGCTGCTGAGTCTTTCTTAGTCAATTCTGTAGCTTCTGCTACTTTAGCGATCAAATCTTGTTTGTTTGCCATGTTAATGATTCCTCCAAATTAATTTCTAATTAACAAATATAATCATATCCTAAAATTCCTTATAGGTCAAGTTAAAAACGCTGTTTATTCGCATTTTCTTTATTTTTTTAGGAATGGTAACGTACCAAAATAGCCCACGCATTCTCGCCTGTATGAGTCTGAATAATAGAACCGGTTTCTAAAACAGAAATTGGCTTTTCAACATAGGCTTGTAAGCTTTCTTTCATCTCTTTTGCCCAATCAGCACTACCAGAATATGAAATTCCAATTTCTGCTACAGAACGTTCAGCGAGTGATGTTATCAACTCATCCAACCATTTTTTAAAAGTTTTAGCACCACGACCTTTAACCATTGGCTGCAATTCATGGTCTTTCATTTGCATGACAACACGGATATTGAGAAGTGAGCTTAACAATCCAGTTACACGACCAATTCGTCCACCTTTTACTAGATTTTCCAAAGTCGAAACGCCAATATAGAGTTCTGTGTGATTTTTAACCTCTTCTATGCGAGTTAAAATTTCCTCCAACTCTTTGCCTTCTTGCGCTAATTTAGCAGCTTCGACAACTTGGAATTTCAAGGCTTGGTCAGTAAAGGAACTATCGATAACTGTCACGTCGGCAGTAGATAGGCTGGCACCTTGGCGTGCTGCTTCTACAGTCCCCGAAAGAGCATGGGACATATGAATAGCAAGAATCTGGCTACCATCTTTGCATAGGTCTTCAAAAACTTCAGCGAAGACACCTACAGGCGGTTGACTTGTCTTAGGAAGATTCTTACTTGCTTGCATCAACTGAAGAAATTTACCTTCTTCTTTCAAATCCGCATCAGAATAAACAACATTATCAATCATTACAGATAATGGAACAATTGTAATATCTAATTGTTTTACTAGTGCTGGTTCAATAGTAACAGATGAATCGGTTACAATCTTAATTTTTGTCATAGTATCAATCTTTCTATTTTAGGATTCAGATTGGTTTTCTTACTTCTAATTATATCAAAAAAAGATTAAAAATCCTAATGGAGTCAATCAAATTTTCCGTAAAAATTTGATATAATCATCTTATAAGAAAAGAGGTGTCCTATGATTAAAAAAATTTACCCCATTTTTACCATTTTACTAGGTGCTGCTATTTATGCTTTTGGACTGACTTATTTTGTAGTTCCTCATCATCTCTTTGAAGGAGGGGCAACAGGTATTACCCTTATCACCTTTTATCTTTTTAAAATCCCTGTTTCGCTCATGAACTTGCTGATTAACATTCCCCTTTTCATCCTAGCTTGGAAAATATTTGGAGCAAAATCTCTCTATTCTAGTCTGCTTGGAACCTTATCTTTGTCTGCCTGGTTGGCTTTTTTTGAGCGTATTCCCCTTCATATTGATCTTCAAGGTGATTTACTAATCACAGCCCTTATAGCGGGAATTCTATTGGGAATTGGCCTTGGAATTATCTTTAATGCTGGAGGTACAACTGGCGGAACTGATATTCTAGCTCGTATTCTCAACAAATACACTCATATATCAATGGGGAAACTACTTTTTATCTTAGATTTTTGTATTCTCATGCTCATTCTCCTTATCTTCAAGGATTTGAGATTGGTTTCCTACACACTCTTATTTGATTTTATCGTTTCGCGTGTTATTGATTTGATTGGCGAAGGTGGCTACGCAGGTAAAGGCTTTATGATTATCACAAAACGTCCTGACCACCTTGCTAAGGCAATCAATGATGACCTAGGAAGAGGTGTTACTTTTATTTCCGGTCAAGGCTATTATAGTCAAAAAGATTTGAAAATCATTTACTGTATTGTCGGCAGAAATGAGATTGTGAAAATGAAGGAAATGATTCATCGAATCGATCCTCAAGCCTTTATAACCATTACAGAAGCCCATGAAATCCTTGGAGAAGGATTTACCTTTGAAAAAGAATAAAAAGAGGTAATGTCGTGACCTCAAAAGTTAGACTAAATCATCTATCTTTTTGGTTACAAACAACCTCTTTTTTCTTTACTCAAACTCTTAAGACCAATTCCGAGCTACTTCTTCATCAGCCTTTAACTGATCCACTAATTGGTCAACTGAGTCAAATTTGGTCATATCTCGAATGCGATCAAGCCAATAAACCATGACGGTTTCCCCATAAATATCTTGATTAAAATCAAAAATATTGACTTCAAAACGTGCTTCTTCTCCATCAAAGGTCACGTTTTTCCCGACACTAGCCATAGCACGATACTTCTGTCTTTGAATCTCAACATCAACGACATAAACGCCATCTGCTGGCATATAAGTACGGTCTAAAAGCACTAAATTAGCTGTTGGATAACCAATCGTACGACCACGAGCATTGCCATGAACCACCATACCTCTTGATGGAAGCGGTGCCCCCAAAAGTTCTCCTGCTTCTTTCACATTTCCATCTAAAATAGCTTGACGGATACGAGTTGAACTAATCTTTCCTTTCTCATCTTCTACAGGTGGAACAATGATAACTTCTCCATCAAAGTAATCCTTTAAATCTTCTGCTGTTTTTTTGTCAGAACCAAATGTATAATCAAAACCTGCAACAATAATTTTGGCATTCATAGCCTTGATATAAGTTGCAAAAAATTCTTCTGCCGTGAGACTAGCGAATTGACTACTAAAATCAAGGAGATATAATTCTTCTACACCTTCGCGCTTTAATTTCCTTTCACGTTCAGCAGGATTTAAAATATGTAAAAACAAATCAGGATGATAAGGCTCTAAAGCAATCTTTGGAGATTCATTAAAGGTCATAACAACGATAGGCAACAAATCTTTTCTCGCAGCCTTATTGGCAACACGAAATAATTCTTGATGCCCCTTATGTATACCATCAAAATAGCCGAGAACAACGACTGAATCAGATGGTGTGCCAATATCTTTTTGGTTTTTTATAGGAATAGTAATAATCATAAAATAATTATATCATAGCGATAGCTATTTCTGGAACAGAAAATCTGAAATGTCGTTTTTTTAACCTGAAATAGCCATTTTTGCAAAAGGAGTAGCATGCAAATATATATTGACTCTGATATACTAGAATTACAAAAAAGGTGAACGATTAACATCATAAGCCATTCCCAATTTATTCTTATCGTATCACAATTCATAATCATCCTTGAGTGAAGAACTGATAGTTGAATAGCCTGCACTAATATCGCAAAAGCCAGCGTTTTCTGACGCTGGCTTTTAAACTGTGAAAAACTTTTCTAAACTAAATTGCTTCTGTGATAAAACTACGGCTTTCCAATACTTTGAGCATGGCGTTAGCTGTATCTAGGGCTGTAAAGAGTGGCACCCCGTGTTCAATAGCTGAACGGCGGATTTGCTCACCATCTTCGTCAGCAGTTCGTTTTGTTCCTACTGTGTTAATGATAGCTTGAATTCTTCCTTTGCGTACAAAACTTGGAATATCCTTATCGTCATCACCAATCTTACCAACAGGTTGGGCTTGCAATCCATGACTGGCAAAGAAGGCTGCTGTCCCTTCTGTCGCAAGGATTCCATAGCCAATGTTTTGGAAACGACGAGCCAAGTCCAAGGCTTCTTCTTTGGCATCATCAGCGATGGTGAAGACTACATTTCCAAAGGTTGGCAAGTGTAAGTAAGAAGCTTCAAAAGCTTTATAGAGAGCTTTTTCCAAAGTAGCATCAGAACCCATAACTTCACCTGTTGACTTCATTTCAGGACCGAGCAAGCTGTCTACCTTAGCTAGTTTGGTAAAGGAGAAGACAGGTGCCTTGATATGAACACGGGTGCTTTCAGGGTAAAGTCCATCTTGGTAGCCAAGTTCTTCAAGTTTTTGACCAAGAATGAGCTTGGTTGCTACTTGAGCCATAGGAATATTGGTCACCTTAGAAAGGAATGGAACGGTACGGCTGGCACGTGGATTGACCTCAATAACGTAGACTTTTTCATCCTTGATGACAAACTGGATGTTCATCATTCCAAGACAGTTAAGGCCGATTGCTAGGCGTTTCGTATAGTCTGCGATGGTTTCTTGCACCTTTTGCGACAAGGTTTGTGGTGGGTAAACGGCCATTGAGTCACCTGAGTGAACACCAGCTCGTTCGATGTGCTCCATGATACCAGGAATGAGAACATTTTCTCCGTCTGAGATGGCATCAACTTCGCACTCCTGACCAACAATGTAAGAATCGACAAGAACTGGGTGGTCTGGACTAGCCTTAACAGCAGTTCGCATGTAAGAACGAAGATCTTCTTCATTTTCTACGATTTCCATAGCACGTCCACCTAAAACATAAGATGGGCGAACGAGGACTGGGAAACCAATCTTGCGAGCTGCAAGAACTGCTTCTTCTTCATTGGTAGCCGTTTGTCCTGGTGGCTGTGGAATATCCAGGTCTTTAAGGGCTTGCTCGAAGAGGTCGCGGTCTTCGGCACGGTCTAGGTCAGCGACTTGAGTTCCCAAAATGGTCACACCTGCTTGTGCCAATGGCTCCGCAAGGTTGATAGCTGTTTGACCACCGAACTGAACGATAACCCCTTTTGGTTGCTCCAAGTCAATGACGTTCATAACATCTTCGAATGTCAATGGTTCAAAGTAAAGCTTATCTGATACAGAAAAGTCTGTAGAAACGGTCTCTGGGTTTGAGTTCATGATGATGGCCTCATAGCCAGCAGCCTGGATAGCCTTAACAGAGTGAACAGTTGCGTAGTCAAACTCAACGCCCTGACCGATACGGATTGGACCTGAACCTAGTACAAGTACAGATTCCTTATCAGACTTGATAGACTCGTTTTCCCAACCATAGGTTGAATAGAAATATGGTGTTTCAGAGTCAAATTCTGCCGCACAAGTATCTACCATCTTGTAGACTGGGACAATCTTGTTTTCCAAGCGAAGCTGGCGAACTTGGTCTGCAGTCGTTTCCCAAAGTTCAGCAATCTTACGGTCTGAGAAACCATTCAATTTTGCGGTTTTCAAAACTTCAAGATCCTGTGGATGGGCACCTAATTCTTGCTCAATTTCAAAGATATGCAAAAGTTTATCAAGATAGAAGATATCAATCTTAGTCAATTCAGCAATTTCTTCTGGTGTATAACCGCGGCGAATGGCTTCTGATACATAGAAGAGACGGTCATCCTGGGCTTTGACTACTTTTTCAATCAAGGCATCATCAGAAACTGCTGCAAGTTCAGGCATTTCATTGTGGTGCACCCCAATTTCAAGTGAACGACAAGCCTTAAGGAGAGATTCTTCGATGTTTCGACCGATAGCCATGACTTCTCCAGTCGCCTTCATCTGGGTACCCAGACGGCGCTCACCTTTTTCAAACTTGTCAAATGGGAAACGTGGAATCTTGGCAACGACATAGTCGAGAGCTGGTTCAAACATGGCATAGGTTGAACCTGTGACTGGGTTGATAACCTCATCCAAGGTCAAGCCAACTGCAATCTTGGCAGCCAATTTTGCAATCGGATAACCTGTTGCTTTTGAAGCAAGAGCTGACGAACGGGATACACGAGGGTTTACTTCGATGACATAGTACTTGAAGCTGTGTGGATCAAGGGCTAGCTGAACGTTACATCCCCCTTCAATCTTAAGAGCACGGATAATGCTTAAGCTGGCGTCACGAAGCATTTGGTTTTCATAGTCTGACATAGTCTGCGCTGGGGCAAATACAATGGAATCTCCTGTGTGAATCCCAACTGGGTCAAAGTTTTCCATGTTACAAACAACCAAAGCATTGTCAGCTGAGTCACGCATCACTTCGTACTCAATTTCCTTGAAACCTGCGATTGAACGCTCAATCAAACATTGGGTAACAGGTGACAATTTCAAACCATTTTCAGCGATTTCACGCAATTCTTCCTCGTTGGCACACATACCACCACCAGTACCACCAAGTGTAAAGGCTGGACGGACGATGACTGGGTAGCCAATTGTTGCTGCAAAGGCAACTGCTTCTTCTACTGTATTAACAATTTCAGATTCAGGAATTGGTTGCTCAAGTTCCTCCATCAATTGTTTAAAGAGGTCACGATCCTCCGCTTGGTCAATAGCAGATAATTTAGTTCCCAGAAGTTCCACTCCAAGCTCATCCAAAATACCATTCTTAGACAATTCCATGGCCATATTAAGACCAGTTTGCCCACCAAGGGTTGGTAGCAAGGCATCTGGACGCTCCTTACGAAGAATACGCGTTACAAACTCAAGAGTAATCGGTTCAATATAAACCTTATCAGCAATTTCCTTGTCCGTCATGATGGTGGCAGGGTTTGAGTTAACCAAGACAACCTCATAACCTTCCTCTTTCAACGACAAGCAAGCCTGAGTCCCTGCGTAGTCAAACTCAGCAGCCTGACCAATAATAATCGGACCAGAACCAATCACCATAATTTTTTGAATATCAGTACGTTTAGGCATATATAAGATATTAAGGGCGTCAAGCGGACAAAGCTAAAATAGGAGTTATGACGAAGAACTGTCAGTTCTAGGAATAACTATCTTTTTAGCACCGTCCGTAGCCCGTATTCAGTTCAGCAAATACGGAGTACCCTTCTCCTTTCTATTCGGCAACTCTCAGGTTGCCATTAAATAAATTCTCCGACGATTTTTTTAACGAAACGATACTTTTCGGTAAAAAATCTAGTGCAGGGAGTTTTTAGTTCGCCTGATAGCGACTAAAAGAAACGACCTGCCTTTCTATTTGGCAACTCTCGGGTTGCCATTAAATAAGATACAAAGGACAAATAGAAAACGATTGAATTTTAGGAAACCAAGGAAGGATTAACAATCCAAGTTGGTTTCTCTAAATTCCGAGCTTTCCGTCCGTGTTCAGTTACATAAATTCTCCGACGAGCTATCACTCGTTCTTAGTTTGATTGTTTAAATGCTTCCATCATCTCGATAAACTCGTCAAATAGGTAGCTAGCGTCGTGTGGACCAGGGGCTGCGTCTGGGTGGTATTGAACAGAGAAAGCAGGTTGGTATCTGTGGCGCACACCTTCAACTGACTTGTCATTGATTTCTTCATGGGTAATGATCAAGTGCTCTGGTAAATCCTCACGGCTAACTGCATAACCATGGTTCTGGCTGGTAAAGTCTACACGGCCTGTAGCAATTTCGCGTACCGCATGGTTGAATCCACGGTGACCAAACTTCATCTTGTAAGTCTTAGCCCCGTTTGCCATAGCAAAGAGTTGGTGCCCCATACAAATACCAAAAATTGGAATTTTTCCTTGCACACCGCGAATCATATCCAGTGCCTGTGGAACGTCTTCTGGATTACCTGGACCATTTGACAACATAACTCCGTCAGGATTGAGGTGGAGAATTTCTTCAGCCGTTGTCGAATAAGGAACGACGGTCACGTTACAGTTGCGTTTAGAAAGTTCACGTAGGATTGAGTGCTTGAGACCAAAGTCCACTAGCACCACGCTCAAACCAACTCCTGGAGCTGGATAGGATGTTTTAGTAGAAACTTGTTTGATATTGTCAGTCGGCAAGACTGTTGCTTGGAGCTGGTCAGTTACATGGTCCATGCTGTCCCCAACATGGGTCAAGGTTGCACGCATAGTACCATGCTTACGAATAATCTTGGTAAGAGCACGTGTATCAATCCCTGAAATACCAGGAATTTTCTTGGCTTTCAAAAATTCATCCAAGGTCATTTGATTTCGCCAGTTGCTTGCTCTACGTGCTTCTTCGAAAACGACAACTCCCTTACAAGTTGGAATAATGGATTCGTAATCATCACGGTTGATTCCATAATTTCCTACCAAAGGATAAGTAAAGGTCAAGATTTGTCCATTATAAGACTGGTCTGTAATGGATTCTTGGTAGCCGGTCATTCCTGTATTAAAGACAATTTCGCCTGTTACATCAATATCTGCTCCGAAGGCCTTACCTTCAAAAACTGTGCCATCTTCTAGTACTAGAAGTCTTTTTGTCATATTTTCACCTCTCGTGGACGCTCACTGGCGTCTTTTAACGTCTTGTGTTTTAGTTGGCGTTTCTACTCGCCAGTACGGATTCTAAGATTGCCATTCGAACAAAGACACCATTAGTCATTTGTTGGACAATCCGTGATTTTGGTGCTTCAACCAAGTGGTCTGCGATTTCTACATCACGGTTGACTGGAGCTGGGTGCATGAGGATTGCTGTTTCTTTCAAACGGTCATAACGTTCTTGAGTCAAACCATGTTGAGCATGGTAGTCTTCTTTTGAAAAGACAGCTCCACTATTATGGCGTTCATGTTGCACACGGAGAAACATCATGACCTCCACCTGATCAATGATTTCATCAATGGTTACAAACTGTCCATAGTCTGCAAACTCTTGACTTCTCCATTCCTCAGGTCCAGCAAAATAAAGTTCAGCTCCCAAGCGTTTCAAAATCTGCATATTGGATTTGGCAACGCGCGAGTGGTCCAAGTCACCTGCAATCGCAACCTTGAGACCCTCAAAGTGGCCAAATTCCTCATAAATAGTCATCAAATCAAGCAAGCTCTGGCTAGGGTGTTGGCCCGAACCATCTCCACCATTGATGATGGAAATCGTAATCGTGGGACTAGCAATTAACTCTCTGTAGTAGTCAACCTCTGGGTGGCGAATCACACAGACATCCACTCCTAAAGCAGACAGAGTCAAAATGGTATCATAAAGTGTCTCACCCTTATTGACTGAACTAGTCTTCACATCAAAGTCAAGTCGTTCCAATCCCAGTTTAATCTCTGCCACTTCAAAGGACTTATGCGTCCGTGTAGAATCCTCAAAGAAAAGATTGGAAACAATCGGATGGTCTTCATAAGGAAGCTGAGCTCCGTTTTTAAACTCAATTCCTCGCTTGATCAATTTCATGACTTGATCGACAGTGAGGTCTTCCATGGACACCACATGGTTCAATGCTTGTTGATTTTCTGACATGGCTACTCCTTTAGCTTTCTAAGCTTCTTCAGTAATCAGAACTCTGTCTTGGCCATCAAGTTCTGCCATCTCTACGATGATTTCTTCAGAACGACTAGTTGGGATGTTTTTTCCAACGTAATCTGGACGGATTGGCAATTCTCTATGTCCACGATCGACTAAAACTGCTAAACTCACACGCGCAGGACGACCATGACCGACAATATTATCAATAGCAGCACGGATGGTACGACCTGTATAGAGCACATCATCCACCAAGATAACTTCACGGTCTGTCACATCAACAGAAACCAAAGAAGTATCTTCTCCACTTTTAACATCATCACGGAAAGGTTTAGTATCCAATTCCACAACAGGAACTGAAAGATTTTCTAGCTGCTCCAAACGTTCTTGGATTCGGTGGGCGATAAAGACACCACGAGTTTTAATACCAGCCAAGACGATTTTATTCAAATCTTTGTTACGTTCGATAATCTCATAAGTAATACGCGTAATCGCTCGTTTGACGGTCAATTCGTCTACAACTTCTTTTGTCTTCATGACAAACCTCCAAAAAGAAAAGTCTCCTTAAACAAGGAGACTTGAAATGTATAGCCAAGCGAGCCCTACTGCACACAGTATAGACTTCACCCTTCTACTTTATCACGCTCCTTGCCTGCCTCACGGGACAGGTTTAAAGGAATATTTAGTTATCAATTACTATAGCACAAAGCGGGCCTAAAATCAAGCAAAAACTTTTGAGCCCCCATCTTATAAAGTGCTAAAATCATATAACTGTGGGTACTGGTCACACTCTGGATTTTTAGGATGACAAATGGCTCTTCCAAAATAAATCATGGCCTGATGGGCAGCTAACCACTGCTCCGGTGGCAAGATATCCATGACCCGCTTTTCCACCTCAAGAGGTGTCGCTGATTTTTTGACAATATCGTGGTGCTTACAAATACGCTCCACATGAGTATCCACTGCAAAAGCTGGAATTCCAAAGCCCACACTCATGACAACATTGGCTGTCTTACGACCAACACCTGCCAGACTTTCTAATTCTTCACGAGTCTGAGGGACTTGACCATCAAAATCATCTAGTAACTGTTGGGCACATTTTTTAAGAAATTTAGCCTTATTTCGATACAGTCCCAGGCGAGAAATGTGTGAAGCAATTTCACTTTCTGTTGCAACAGACATGGCTTGTGGCGTTGGAAAGGCAGCAAAGAGACCTGGTGTGGCCTTATTTACCGCTGCATCCGTCGTCTGGGCTGACAACATGACCGCAACCAAGAGTTCAAAATGATTGGTGAAATCAAGACTAGGCTTGGCATCTGGAAAAAGAGCAATGATTTCTTCTAGCACCTTTCGTGCACGTTTTTTTGACAAGACCATTATTCGTCTCCATCAAATAGTCCTTGTAAGCCAGCAAAAGGACTGTTTTTTTCTTTCTTAACTGCTTGTTGAGCTTGGTATTCTTCCTCTGTCATGATTTGCCAGTCATTTCCTGAAACAAATCCTTGACCAGCTTCTTCTTCAGCCGTCAAGACCTTGATAGGAATATTTAGTAGGATATTGTCTGACACGCTCTCAGCAAGGTCAAGTTCTCCATTTTCGATAGGAAGGACCAAATCATCGTCTAAAACTTCTTGATCTAGCTGATTAGTTGCCCCTTCCATGAAAACTTCCGTTACTGGATAAGATTCAACTAACTCAACTGGCTCCATACTGCGACTTGAAGCAAGAACAATGGTATAAGATAGTTGATAATCTAAGAAATACATACGGTCTTCGTACTGTACTTTCCCAACTGCAAGGATATCTTTTACATCTAAAATTTCTTGATTACGTGCACGCAGGTCAGCAACTAGATCTAACGTTTGTTCAAAATGCAAGCCTTCAGACTGCTTACGAATTTCTTGAATATTTAATTTCATACTTCCTCCATAAAGATTTACTCTCTTGATTATACCATGAAAAGGCTACAAATCAGCCCACCAAACTTTGTAATTAACATTCGATTTTCAACACATTTACTATAATGTTTTTGTTTTTTTAGTGCTATACTATAGGCAATAAAGGAGGATGCTCACATGGAAGACAAAGAACTGATTACTAATGCAACCCAACTCCTATCCGAGTTAAATAAAAGTTTCCAAAGCTGCAAACAGGGTACGGCAGATGATATTCGACTACAAGAGCTACTAAACACTACTATGCAAGAGCTCAAAAAAGCGGAAAAGTTGGACAACAGTATTTTAATCGACCTTGAGAAATTTTACCAACGTACCAGTCTACTTATTGGACTGGGTAGTCTAAAATTGAACGATCAAGCATGTACCGCTTGGCGCAACTATGACAAGTTCCATTACGAGCATATCAAACACATACTAACTCTTTATGAACCTGTTTTTGGATTCTAGAGATTAGAATTATCAGTTTTCTGTTGACAAAATATCCTGAAAGGTATAGGATAGAGGTACTAATACTCGGAGGTAAGGGAGACATGAACAACTAAGTCTATCAAATAAAGAACTTTATTTAGTAGATCTTGTTTTTGTCTCTTTTTGCATGCTCTTTTTGTACTAGATTTTCTAGTACTTTATCATCTATGAAAATCAAAAAACTAGAAAGCTATGCTCCTCTTGGGTTGGGTTAGGCAACTCCAAGCTAGTTTGACGAGTTTTTCAACGAGGATAATAGAGTTTTGACAGTGACTTTGGGCTCTACTAGATAAAGTAGAGCTTTTTGTTATGCACTATCGACATTCTAGAAAGGGCAACAATATGATAAAAATCAATCATCTAACCATCACTCAAAACAAAGATCTACGAGATCTTGTATCTGACCTAACCATGACTATCCAAGACGGGGAAAAGGTTGCTATTATTGCTGAAGAAGGAAATGGCAAATCAACCTTGCTTAAAACTTTAATGGGGGAAGCTTTGCCTGATTTCACTATCAGGGGAGACATTCAATCTGATTATCAATCAATAGCCTACATTCCTCAAAAACTTCCCGAGGAGCTGAAAAAGAGAAGTCTACACGACTACTTCTTTTTAGATTCTATTGATTTAGACTACAGTGTCCTCTATCGTTTGGCTGAGGAATTGCATTTTGATAGCAATCGATTCGCTAGCGACCAAAAGATTGGCAGTCTATCAGGGGGCGAAGCTTTGAAAATTCAGCTCATCCATGAGTTAGCCAACCCCTTTGAGATTCTATTTTTAGATGAACCTTCAAATGACCTAGATCTTGAGACGGTTGATTGGCTAAAAAATCAGATTCGAAAGATTCGGCAAACTGTTATTTTCATCTCCCATGATGAGGACTTTCTGTCTCAAACGGCCGACACTATTGTCCACTTGCGACTGGTCAAGCACCGAAAAGAAGCCGAAACGCTAGTAGAGCATTTAGACTATGATTGCTATAGTGAGCAGAGAAAGGCTAATTTTGCCAGACAAAGCCAGCAAGCAGCCAACGACCAAAGAGCCTACGATAAAACCATGGAAAAACATCGGCGAGTCAAGCAAAATGTAGAAACTGCGCTTCGAGCTACTAAAGACAGTACTGCCGGTCGCCTATTGGCTAAAAAGATGAAAAATGTTCTCTCTCAAGAAAAACGCTTTGAAAAGACAGCTCATTCCATGACCCAAAAGCCACTTGAAGAGGAA
Source organism: Streptococcus mitis SK597 (assembly GCF_000148545.1). Lineage (GTDB taxonomy): Bacteria > Bacillota > Bacilli > Lactobacillales > Streptococcaceae > Streptococcus > Streptococcus mitis_C. The sequence goes on from NZ_AEDV01000047.1 coordinate 17,458, forward strand.
GAAATCAGACTTTTCTTCTCAGATATACAGCCATTACCGGCTTCTAAAGTCTTAATCCAACTGGAAAAAGAGAATTTGTCCATTGGTGAGCGAGTTTTGACTCAAGGACTTCAACTAACTGTTCGTGGCCAAGAAAAAATCGGTATCATTGGCCCAAATGGTATTGGGAAATCAACTCTATTAGCTAAATTAAAGCAACTTCTTAATGATAAAAGAGAGATTTCGCTTGGTTTTATGCCACAAGATTACCACAAAAAACTGAAATTGGATTTATCACCAATAGCCTACCTCAGCAAAACTGGAGAAAAAGAGGAACTGCAGAAAATCCAATCTCACCTAGCCAGTCTCAATTTTAGTTATACAGAAATGCAGCATCAAATTCGCTCCTTATCTGGCGGACAACAAGGTAAACTCCTACTTTTGAATTTAGTGCTACGAAAACCAAACTTTCTCCTGCTGGATGAACCTACACGAAATTTTTCTCCAACTTCTCAACCCCAAATCAGAAAACTCTTTGCCACTTATCCTGGCGGTCTCATCACTGTTTCGCATGATCGACGTTTCTTAAATGAAGTCTGTACGAGTATCTATCGTTTGACAGAAAATGGTCTTGAGGTAGTTAATTTATAAGATTCATACTCATTAGGATAATTCTTTGCTTTGGAGCGCTATTTAAACATTATAATCAGTGAATAAATCTTATATCCACATTCAAGTCAATAATTTCTTTCAAGATCATTTGTAATCAACTCTAAATAGACGGATAAAAACTACTTCTAACTATCAAAAAACGAGCACCTCCTCAGTTGGAAATGCTCGTTTTCTTATCTTGCCATGGTTTATAATTTCAATGAGAAATAGGAAACAGCCTTGAATGGGAAAATCTCCTAGATCTACGACCACAAACTTTTTTATTCTACTGGTTTTTCTTGATTTCCAGTACTTGTTGGAGATTCTGTTGTTTCCTTTTCTGAAGCTGGTTCAGCAGATTTAGAATCTGTTGCGTTGCTTGGTTTGTTTTCGTCCCTTGCAGTTTCACTGTTAGATTCTGCAGCTGCGTTTGGTTGGTTCTCAGCACTTGTCTTATCACCATTTGCTTCAGCATTTGTTGCTGGAGTTGCTTCTTCACTCGCGCTAGCTTTTGACTGGATTTGGTGATTCAAGACTAGGATAGCTTTTGTCAATTCAAGTAAAGCTGCTTTGTCTTTACTCTTAGCAGAAAGTTGATCTAGTAATGCATCCACTTTATCAAAGTCCGCATCAGATCCATTATTACTTTCTAAATAAGAGTGAAGCGATATGAGAATATCATAGAGTTTTTGATAGAGTACAAGTGTCTGAGGATCTTGTTCAGCATTTTCCTTTTCTTGTTGAAGAGCGCTGGCGATACGACTCAAGACATCTTTCACCTGACTATTTACTTCATCCAAATCTGCATCAGCTTTGTTTGTGGCAGCTTTGAGATTTTCTACTTCTTCTGCTAAGGATTGTCTGATTCCTTCTTCTTGGATTTGCTCTAAGAGTTGAGTTGCCTTGCTCAAGAGATTTTCTACTTGTTCCTTGCTAACATGATTGACATGCTCTTCAGGCATAAAGTCTCCATACAATTCTTTCAAGAAGCCATAAATAGCTGTCTTGGCAGTTTGGTTATCTACTTTTTCAGTATCTAGAACTGTCTGAGTCGATTTAGCAGTAGTTGGTTGAGCTTTCAAAGCTTCTTCCACTTCTTGTTTTGCCTGATAGATGCTTGGAAATAATTTGTTCAATTCTGCTGCCTTAAGGAAGGATTGAGATTGATACAAGGTCCAAGTCAACCGAGCTACTTTGTTTCGAAGTTCATCACTCAAACGACCGTCATTTACGTGTTCGTAGAAATACTTGATGTATTCTACAGTTGTAACACCTGTTCGGTCATTAAAGTCTTGCAAGGCTTGAAGTTGTGATTCAACCGCTGCTAAACCAGCCTCATCTTTAGCCAACTTAGCTTCCTGGAGTCGAACGAGAAGATCTTTCTTTGGAAGTCCATAAGAGTCTGTATCAAGAGTATTGATTTTATCAATCAAAGCCTGATATTTCTTATCTAGAGCGCTTGTTTCAACAGGTTTAACACTTTCATCAATATGGATATATTGCTTATCAAAGAGATCAAGGGTTGCAAGATAACCTGCTGTAGAGTTAGTTGCCAGTTTCTTCATGTTTTCAGTAAACTGACCTAAGGCTAACTCAATCTGTCTTTGTTCAATAGGCTTATCTTTGTAGATACTTCCGCTATCAGCTAGAAGTTGATCTACTTTTGCCAAAACTACCTTCTCATCAAAAGCTCCAGGTTGGTAGTTGGATTGTAGAGCTGGAATTTTATTTTTCAAAGCCATTTCATAGCCCTTAGTTTGCACCTTGATGTAGTGATTGTGGTCACCATGAGGGATCACAAAACTACCATTTTCTACCTGCAAACTATAAGGAGACACACCATCTCGCAAAGCAGTCGTGTAAAGTTCATTTAGGAAATCAAGTTCTGGATTTCCAGTTTGAAGAGGAATCCGAACGTGTTCCTTACGAACAGCATATGGGTGGATATGAGTTGGATCGTAGGCTTGGTCTGGATTTCCAAAGACAAAGAATCCGTTTGAAATTCTAATAGCTTCAAGTGGAACACCGTATGTTTTAGAAATATAAGCAATCTTTTCTTCATCGCTAGCATCTCTTGAGAAAGACTCTACCGTTTTAGCAAGAGGTTTTACAGGTTCTGCATCATGATGTGTCTTCAAATGATCCTGAGCTGCCTTAATTTGTTCAGCTGTCAAATCCTTCTTGAAGAAGTAATGATTATGGTCACCATGACTCATGACAAAGCCTTGTTCATCCTCACTGATGACACGATTAGCATCAAAACCGTGATCATGGTCTTCATCATGATGGTGTCCATGATGATCTTCATCGTGATCGTCATCATGGGCTGGACTTGGTGTTACTGTATTTGCCCCTTTCAAGTGATCCTGCGCTGCCTTAATTTGGTCTGCTGTCAAGTCCTTCTTGAAGAAGTAATGGTTATGATCACCATGACTCATAATAAAGCCTTGCTCATCTTCAGCAATAATACGATTGGCATCAAAGCCGTGTCCACCTTCTTCATGTTCCTCATGTGAAACACTAGGATTGACTGGAAGAGATGGCGAAGGTGTTGTTAGACCATTGTTTGGAAGAGTCGGTTGCCCAATTACGGTCGATTTTGGAATGTAATGGAAATGGTCACCATGTCTTACGATATAAGCTGTGGCTGTTTCTTCGACAATATCTTTAGGATTAAAGATATAGCCATCAGATGTTGAAGAGAGTTCCTTACTTGTCGTTGAAGAAGAAGGATTGCTTGAAAGACTTCCTAGGTTAGACGCTACTTTATTAGGTTTTTCATTTGTAGAAACTGTAGAACCAGTTTCACCGATAGGCACCATTCTAGCAATCTTTTCTTCTAAAGCAGAGAGCTTGCTGTAAGGAATAAAGTGGTAATGGTCGCCGTGCGGAATCGCAACTCCATTTGGTGTACGGCTGATAATCTTAGCAGGATCAAAAACCAGACCGTCTGATTCACTGTAACGTTGGTCACTAGGCGAATCATAGAGTTCTTTCAAAAGACTTTGGAGATTTTCAACTTTGCTTTCTGGCTTGCTAGTTGATCCTTCTGCTACAGATTGCGTGTTATTGTCACTAGCTTCTGAAGAATAGCTTAACTGACTCGGTTGCGTATTTTTCCCAGCCAGATGAGCTTTAGCGGCTGCTAATTCACTAGCAGACAAATCACTTTTTGGAATGTAGTGATAGTGACCTCCATGAGGAACGATATAAGCATCACCCGTATCTTCGATAATATCAGCTGGATTAAAGACATAACCATCATCTGTCGTATAGCGTCCCTGAGACCTTGCTACAGCAACATCTGAACTGACCTTCTCATTATCTTTGACATGTTCTTGTTTTTGACGATTGATTTCATCTTTAGTTCGAATATTATCAGCATGAGCTGCATCTTTCAGGTAGACATAATATTTTCCATCGACCTTGATGATATAACCACCCTTGACCTCATTGACAATATCTCCATCCTTAAGTTTGTAGTTTGGATCCTTCATCAAGAGTTCTTCACTAAAGAGGGCATCATAAGGAACTTTCCCATTATAGTAATGATAGTGGTCGCCGTGTGACGTCACATAGCCCTGATCTGTAATTTTGATGACAATTTGCTCAGCCTGAATTCCTTCTTTCTGGCTAACCTGATCTGGTGTCAGGTTTTCAGTTTTCTGACTTGACTGACTGCCATCCACATAAGAGACACGATTGTTGTCCCTATTTTCCTGCGAACGATGCTGGTTCAGTGCATAAGCACAAAGACTCAAGGATACGATAACAGCCGATCCGGCTGCTATATATTTTTTACTGAATTTCATAAATCCCTCATTTCAATAAATGGTGAAGCTTTTTCTTAACTTCCTTTACTTGATTAAATAGTTTTTCTAAACCGATTATTTAACCATTTAATTAACCAGTAAATAGTTTACCTTTTTTAAACTTATCTGTCAAGATTTTTATGTTATTTTAATCATGACCACCCCTAAAACGGGTGCGCGTCGAAGGTTATACCCAAAAAACTCCAAACGCGATACAATAAAGGTGTTCAAGCCAATTGTAAAGCGAAAGGAGAAAAATATGGCACAAAAGACTCATAGTTTATCGCACACAAAGTGGCACTGTTCTATCACATTGTGTTCACCCCTAAGTATAGACGAAAAGTGATCTATAATCAATATCGAAGTAGTTTATGAGAGATATTTCATCGCTTGTGTAGTTATAAAGGAGTTGAAATTATCGATGGTCACTTAATGCCAGACCATGTACACATGTTAGTCAGTATTCCACCAAGGATAAGTGTTTCGAGTTTCATGGGTTATTTAAAAGGAAAAAGTGCACTCATGATGTTTGATAAACACGCCAATCTCAAGTACAAGTTTGGGAATCGGTATTTTGGGGCAGAAGGTTATTATAGTAGATTGAATCAAGAATAGTACGCCACGACTGCTAAAATATTTCTATACATTAATTTGACTTTCCTAATCTATTTGTTCATATCTTATTTCAATCTACTATACTTAAGCACAAGTTGGACTCAATGAAGCCACAATTAAGAAATATATTCAAGAGTAAAGAAATTATCCAGTGGATGATTTCTTCACGAGTATGAAAATTCGAGAACGAGTAAAGCATGATATAGCACTAGATAAATTAAGTGTAAAAGAATATGAGCCTCCCTTTAGGAATAGTGGTAAGTAATACTAAAGCCTCTTTAAGAGGCGAGTGACGAGTCAAGAGCAATAAGGCTTGAACAACGTGAAAGCCAGCGTCTTTGGGCGCTGGCTGGTAATTTGGGCTTATAGCCCTGGGACAAACCACCCGTTAGACGGGTGGTCATGATTTTTTCTTTTTAGATGGTGTGTGGATGGCAATCTTCACTTCAAAGATTGTACCCTTGGGTTTATTATCTTTGACAGTAATGGTTCCTTTTAAAGCATCTACAATTTGCTTGGCTAGGGATAATCCTAAACCAAAACCACCTTTTTGGCGCGTTCTAGCCTTATCAACTCGATAAAAGCGGTCAAAAATTTTCTTCTTATCTTCTGTCGAAATACCGACTCCATTATCAGAAACCAGTAAATACAGATTGCGATCGGTCGCCGAGATAAGAAAATCAATTTCACCATCCTCTTCAGTATACTTGACAGCATTATCAAATAGGATAGTCATCAACTGCTTCAAGAGAAGCTGATCTGTGACAATCGTGCGATGAATACGATTTTCAAAACGGAAGACACGGTCATTTTCCGAAGCAATCATCTCATAGTTTGTGAAAGTCGTATTGAAAAAACTAGTTGGAACTTCTGCAAGCTCCGGCTTAATCCCATCATCTCTCCGAGCTAAGTTCAGCAAGTTTGTCGTCAAAAAACGCATATTTCGGACTTCTTCCAAACTCGATGCAATGCTTTCGCTCACATCCATAATGGTAGCTTCCGGCTTACGAAAGAGGGTCTCTAAGCGATTTTGCAAAACTGCAAGTGGAGTTCGTAACTCATGACTGGCATTTTCCACAAAGGACTGTTGCTTCTGCATGCTCTCAAGCAGGGGCCTAACACTGACCCTAGCTAGATAGAGACTGGCAAGCAAAGACAAAATCCAGAAACTTGCCATCACAACCACAATTAATTGCTCATGCTTTTGACTGGCCTGCTCCAACTGACTGGTATTAATCAAGACAGCGGCATACTTGATATTAGTTGAAACCGAACTGATATTGGTTTCCATCAATATCATACGATAGATTTCTTCCTGCCCATAGCTATTAAAAACCTGAATCTGGTAGATATGTCCTAGTTCTTTTTTCTCTAACTTAATCTTATCCAAGCCCAAAAATCGATTTCCAGAAAGGAGCTGGGTAAAATTCTTATCAAAAAGAATGACTTCTGTGTTGGAACTGACATTGGGTTTCACCTCAGTCTTACTAGTATCTGTAGCGGCATTCTCTAAATCTTTAATCTCTTCTGTTGCCCTATTTACAGCCAGCTGAATAACTGCTTGAGGATTTTCACTCAGTCCGTGGAGCTTATCATCCACCGAAGTATAAAGACTCGAATGCATGACCTGTAAAATAATCAAAGTCATGGTAGAGAAAATCAAGGTAAAGACACCAAAGTTGCGGATAAAATAACTAAAGTCATCCGCATACCATGTTTTTTTTAGTTTACTGAACATCTTTTAAAATATACCCAACACTGCGCAAGGTTTGCAAATTCTCTGCAAAAGTGGTTCCTTTTAATTTCTTACGGACTTTTGAAACATAAACTTCGACAACCGAAATCGTTGTGTCACTATCAAATCCCCATAGACGATCAAAAATCTGAGTCTTAGGCAAAATAACATTTTGATTTTGAAGGAAATAAACCAATAAATCGAACTCTTTCCCCAGCAATTCGACAGTAGTATCTTCAACCTTAACGGTATTGGTTGATAAATTGATGAGAATATCTCCATAAGATAGCGTATTTTCATTAAATTTACCTGAACGTTTGAGAAGAGCCTGAATCCGCATTTTGAGTTCTTCTAGGTAGAAAGGCTTGGTCAGATAATCATCCGCTCCCAGTTCAAATCCATGTCCCTTATCATCCAAACTTTCCTTGGCAGTCATAATCAGAACTGGTGTCGTAATTCCCTTTTCACGCAATTCTTTCAAGACTTGGAAGCCATTTTTTTCTGGTAACATCAAATCGAGCAAAATCAAGTCATAGACACCACTTTCGGCTTCGTAGAGACCTTCTTCCCCATCAAATACCTGCATGACATCCGCAAAATCGTCTAAAAAGTCAAATACTGAATTTGACAGGCCTAGGTCATCCTCAAC
>NZ_AEDV01000046.1 GCF_000148545.1 Streptococcus mitis SK597
CACCATGGCTCAACGAATTGTGACCGTTATAGCTGGGGTTGTAACAGGAGCTATCGGAGTGAGTGTGCCTCGTCTCAGTTACTATTTGGGTAAAGGAGACAAAGAAGCCTATGTTTCCCTGGTTAATAGAGGTAGTCGAATCTTTAACTTCTTTATCATTCCACTGAGCTTTGGACTCATGGTTCTAGGACCAAATGCCATCCTACTTTACGGTAGTGAAAAATATATAGGAGGCGGTATCTTAACCTCTCTCTTCGCTTTTCGTACGATTATCCTGGCACTAGATACCATTCTTGGTTCACAAATTCTCTTTACAAATGGCTATGAAAAACGTATTACCGTTTACACAGTCTTCGCTGGATTGCTCAATTTGGGCTTGAATAGTCTTCTCTTTTTTAACCAAATCGTGGCTCCTGAATACTACTTACTGACAACTATGTTGTCAGAGGCCTCTCTACTTGTTTTCTATATCATTTTCATCCATAGAAAACAGCTCATCCACTTGGGACATATCTTCAGTTATACTGGTCGATACTCGCTCTTTTCACTTTCCTTTGTAGCAATTTATTTCCTGATTAATTTCTTGTATCCTGTGGATATGGTCATTAATTTGCCATTTTTGATTAATACTGGTTTGATTGTCTTGCTATCAGCCATCTCTTATGTTGGACTACTTGTCTTTACCAAAGATAGCATTTTCTATGAATTTTTAAACCATGTCCTAGCCTTAAAAAATAAATTCAAAAAATCATAGGAGTATAGAATGAAACAACTAACCATTGAAGATGCCAAACAAATTGAATTAGAAATTTTGGATTATATTGATACTCTCTGTAAAAAGCACAATATCAACTATATTATTAACTACGGTACTCTGATTGGGGCGGTTCGACATGAGGGCTTTATCCCTTGGGACGATGATATTGATCTATCCATGCCTCGAGAAGACTACCAACGATTTATTAACATTTTTCAAAAGGAAAAAAGCAAATATAAGCTCCTATCCCTAGAAACAGATAAGAACTACTTTAACAACTTTATCAAAATCACCGACAGTACGACTAAAATAATTGATACTCGAAATACGAAAACCTATGAGTCAGGTGTTT
>NZ_AEDV01000045.1 GCF_000148545.1 Streptococcus mitis SK597
GAGGAAAAGGAAGGAGTTTGGTTTATGTTTATATTTATATCAATGTTCTACCCATGGTTCACTAAGTTATTTTTTAAATAAATTTAATTTAGTTGTTCATTTTCGAAATTTTTTTCGTAATGGATAAGTAAGAGGAAAAAGAAAGGAGTCTGGTTTATGTATCTACCGATTTTCTATTCATGGTACATTAAATTATTTTTGAAATAAAATTTAATTTAGTTGTACATTTTCGAATTATTTTTCGAATAAATAAGTAAGAGGAAAAAGAAAGGAATAAAATAATGAAAGAACATTATTACGGATTTGTTGAGCTAACTTCGGAAGAATTGACCGATATTCAAGGTGGAGAAAATTGGGTGAAGACCCTTGCAGATTGGTACATTGGATTTCGTAGAGGTTTTGGTTTTTAGGATGATAAGAGATGAATGAAATGAATGATAAGTATACTATTGAAGTATTAAAGGAGAGCGACTTAGCTTTGCTGGTGGGTGGTAGCAAGGAAAGTTATCAACGGGGTCTAATTACAGGTCTATTGTTACGCGGTATATTTATTGGAACCCCATTTTTTAGAAGATAAGATTTAGAAAAAATAGAACAAGAGGAGAAAAAAGATGACAAATTTTGACAAAATGGAACAGAACTTTGTAGCTCTTACAGAAGAAGAGTTGATGGATGTGGATGGGGGAATTGCTTGGGAGGTAGTCTCTTTGGGTATTGCGATTGGCTGGGGGATTTACCAAGCTGGTGAAGCTGCTGGTAAAACATTCTACTATATTACTCATCCATAGTATTTGATAAATATGAGCAAGAAAACATTTTGGATTATACTACTCGTTATTACAATTGTGGTGACTGCCGTTGGTTTAGGATTGTCTGCATATAATTATTATGTTTTTGATAGACCTTTTTTCAATAGTACTACTAAAGGACTGTTATCTGCATTTGTTATGAGTGTATTGATGATTATTATTGGTGTATTAAAAGAAAACTAATTTTTATTATTAAAATGGAGGATAAATATGTCAAATTTACAAACTATTGAACAAAATTATACTACGTTAAGTGATATTGAATTGCAAGAAGTTGATGGTGGAGGAGTGTTACTTTTGGTTGGTGGTGGTATTTTGGCTGTCGGACTATTAGCTTGGGGTGCGTATAATGGTTATCAGTCGGCATCACGAGGTGGATAAAAGGATGGTAGATTGTTTTTTAGTAAATAGGAGTCTATTATGAAAACATTTTTATTAGGCTTTGCTGAGGGTTATTTTACCGTATCGCTCATAATCTACATCGCAACGTATTTGATTTTGAGAAATCCAATCAATACCCTATTTTATCCAGAAATTTACCCTGTTTTATTTGGACTCTTTTATATAGGGTATAAGGTCAATAAAAAGCGAGTAGAGTGAGCAGTTAAGAATGACTTGTTAGTCTGCGCTGAAAATAGCTAGGCTAGAATCTAAGAATGCATCACATTGGAGTGTAATATGAAATTTTTTAAATCAATACTGAAAGTTTGGCCTGAAATTATGGTATTACTTAGTTCAATGTCTTATATAATCATCAGATTAGTAGCTGATATGAATAAAGTATCTTTACCTACTTGGTTTGATAGTTTCAATATACCAACGATTGCATTATTTATGATGGTCTTCATTCTTTTATACAGAAGTAAAGAAAAAAAGAATGGATAAATTTGAGGTAGTAGACGCTCTATAGGGAATAGGTGTCTTATAGTAACGAATCAAAAAAAGGAGTAACTATGAATCGTAATTTAGAACGGTGTTATCTATTCTGACTATGAATAGATCATACCAGAGGTGGCTTAGAAATAGCAGGGACATTAAAAATTGAATTAACTTTAAATAGGATGTCGTAAAGGTTACTATCAATGATTTATTTGTTCCAAGCTTGCCTAGGGTGTTAGAAAAAAATCATTTTCCTTTCAATAGCATATTTTTAGTAGGTAGGACTTTTGTTCTGCCTATTTTTTTATCTAAAAAGTGCAGTTGGGAGGGAGATAGGCACATTTGGGGAGGAAGTCCAGTTTTTGTTTGGGGATTGGTGTAAGATAGTTATTATCAGATGAGTTT
>NZ_AEDV01000044.1 GCF_000148545.1 Streptococcus mitis SK597
AAATCTTTTTTATAGTAATACTCATCAAAAATCTCTTCAAACCACGTCAGCTTCACCTTGCCTTATATATGGCCTTGCCTTCGTCAGTCTTATCTGCAGCTTCAAAGTTATGCTTTGAGCAACCTGTGGCCAGCTTTCTAGTTTGCTCTCTGATTTTCATTGAGTATAAGGTAGAGCCGTAATCTTTATCAAAAGGGTTCAAAATTATAAAAACGCATAATAGCAGATGTAGAAAATCTTGCTACTATGCGTTTTATTATTGAAAGACTTACTGGATTTTTTCTTAAATCGAGTTTTTACTCAAGTTCTTTATTTGATTGGAATCGAAATTCCAATCAATTTTTCTGAGTAGAGTGTCTTGATATTGGCTTCATCAATAGAGTCCTTATCAATTTTACGTTTCAAGAAAAATTCTTGAATGGTTTCGATTTCAGGCTCACGAATAGCACGGTGTTTATTTGAGATGAGGATTTCATAGTGAAGCGGGGCTTGGGTAAAAATAACATCAGTATTTCCTGCTGAGTAAACCTCAACAAGGGTTGCATCTGTACTTTCTAGCTGACTTTTTACAAGTTGCGAGTGTGAGTTTGTCGTATTGATAAGCTTCATAATATTTCCTCCGATTTTCTAATTCTATTATAGCACTTTTTGAATAAAGTCGCTTGATTTATACTCGATGAAAATCAAAGAGCAAACTAGGAAGCTAGCCGTAGGCTGCTCAAAACACAGTTTTGAGGTTGTAGATAAGACTGACGAAGTCAGTGACCATATCTACGGTAAGGCGACGCTGACGTGGTTTGAAGAGATTTTCGAAGAGTATTAGCCAATCTTATGCTGTTTTTTCCAAGATTGGATGGCCCATTTATGGCTACCACGTTTGAGATTTTCAATAGCCTCATCAATAGGGAACCAAGCAATATGATTAAAGTCTTCTAGTGGTTTTTGAACTTCTTTGAAAGAAGTCGCTTCATAGAGGTAGGCAGGATTGTAGTAGTAGGTGTCACGATGACGAGAGTAGAAATATTCGTCAGCTTGTCCGTAATAAGTACCAATTTCAGCTGTGAAACCAAGCTCTTCAATCAATTCACGCTTTAGAGCTTCCTGATGATTTTCACCTGATTCAATTTCGCCACCTGGTAAGAACCAAGCACCATTAGGAGCTTGAACTAAAACTATTTGTTTTTGTTCAGCGTCAGGGATAACTGCATACACTCCATAGCGTGCAACATAGTCTGTATTCGCTTTTTTTTCTCCGAAAGTTGGGTTTGCCATTGCATTTTCCTCATTATCTAGTATCGTTATTATTATCATAATGGACAAAGGGCAAGCTGTCAAGAAATTACAGTTATTTTAGTAAAAAAGAAGCAGAAAAATTTCATTTTCTACTCCTTTTCTATAGGATTTATACTTCTTTTTCAGAAGTTTTTACTTCAGCTTTTTTGGCAGATTTAATCTGAATGTTTCCCTTGCTAGTCATAACTGCTTTGAGATCTTTTTCACTTGGATTTTCAAGGTAGTAATCAGTGATTGCGTCTTCAATATAGTCTTGAATAGTGCGGCGAAGTGGGCGTGCTCCCATTTTTGGATCATAACCGAGGTCAACCAACTTTTCCTTGACCTTGTCAGTTACATCTAAATGAATGTTGTTACTCGAGAGGCGCTTATTAACATCAGCTAGCATGAGTTCGACAATCTGAAGGAGGTTCTCCTTACTGAGAGCCTTAAATTCGATAATACCATCAAAACGGTTCATAAACTCTGGGCTAAAGAAGTTACCGAGTTCACCAAGAACAGAGTTGGTACGTCCTTCTCTAGCAGCCCCAAATCCAACGCTGGCTTCTGCCTTACCTGTACCTGCATTTGAAGTCATGATGATGATGGCATCCTTGAAGCTAACGGTACGTCCTTGTCCATCTGTCAAACGACCATCGTCCAAGACCTGGAGGAACATGTGCATAACATCTGGATGGGCTTTTTCCACTTCATCCAAGAGGATAAGTGAGTAGGGATTGCGACGAACTTTTTCAGTTAATTGCCCAGCCTCATCGTAGCCAACATAACCTGGAGGGGCACCGACCAACTTAGCAACGCTGTGTTTTTCCATGTATTCGCTCATGTCAAAGCGAATCATGCTATCAGCAGAACCAAAGAGTTCGATAGCTAATTGTTTGGAAAGTTCTGTCTTACCGACCCCAGTTGGTCCGACGAAGAGGAAGCTTCCGATTGGGCGGTTAGGCGTACCGAGACCGACACGATTACGGCGAATAGCCTTGGCAATCTTATCGACAGCATCATCTTGGCCAATAACATGAGACTTGAGGTCTTCAGCTAGATGGATGAGTTGAGATTGTTCTTTCTCTTTCAAATCACCAACAGGGATATTTGTTTTCTGCTCGATAATGTGCTCAATGGTTTTCTCACTGATGATAGGAGTATCTTGGTCTGTGACCTTTTTCTTTTGCATTTCCTTATACTTGGCAATCTGGTCGCGGAAGTAGGCGGCCTTCTCAAAATCTTCCTCTCGTGTAGCTTGAGATTTAAGATTTTCAGCCTCAATCAAGCGTTGATCAATTACTTTAGGATCAACAAAATTCAAGGTCAAGTTCATCTTAGAACCAGCTTCATCCAGGAGGTCAATGGCCTTGTCAGGTAAGAAGCGATCTTGGATGTAGCGATTGGAAAGAGTTGCAGCTGCTTCAATCGCAGCATCGGTATACTGAACGTGGTGGTAGTCTTCGTATTTCTTTTGAATGCCTTTGAGGATAGTAATTGTTTCCTCCACTGTTGGTTCATCCACTTTAACAGGTTGCATACGACGCTCTAGGGCTGCATCCTTTTCAATGATACGGTATTCATTGAGGGTAGTAGCACCGACCAATTGCAGCTCTCCACGAGCAAGGGCGGGCTTGAGGATATTTCCTGCATCCATATTGCCATCGCCCGCAGAACCAGCACCGACAATTTCATGGATTTCATCGATAAAGAGGATGATGTCCTCACGTTTGCGAATTTCTTCCATGAGTTTTTGCATGCGTTCTTCAAATTGTCCACGGATACCCGTTCCTTGAACTAGGCTAACCACATCCAGACGGATGACTTGTTTTCCTTGTAGTTTATGGGGAACATCTCCATCAACTATTTTCTGAGCTAGACCTTCGACAACGGCAGTTTTTCCGACACCTGGTTCACCGATAAGAACAGGATTATTCTTGGTTCTGCGATTGAGGATTTCTATGACACGGATAATCTCATCGTCGCGCCCAATAACGGGGTCAATATCTCCACGACGGGCAATTTCAGTTACGTTGATACCAAATTCTTCCAGTAGGCCTTTTTCTTGGCTTGGTGGAGGAGTTTGAGCAGGTCCACGATTTTGGAAACCATAACCGCCATTTCCACCGTAACCTCCACCTGATTGGGTTGGGGGAGTCGGAGGAGTATTGTTAGAAGGCCTGAAATTGTTTAGGTCATTGAAGAAATCACCAAAGGGATCAAAGTCACGATTGTTCAGATCCGTCATACCTTTAAAGAGGCTATTGTTAGGATCTGTCTTGATAATCTTATAGCAGTTTTGACAGAGGTCAATTTGTTTTTGTTTTCCATTGAGATTGGTGTAAAGATGAATTGTTGAGTCGTTGATTTTACAGTTTTGACAAAGCATACATCTACCTCATTTCTTTCTTTAGCCTGACCTGTCTAAAGGTCAATAATAGTCAAATTTCTATACTCTCATTATAACAGGATTGGGGTGTAAAGCAAGTAAAAAGATTGCCGCTTTGAGAAGTTGTTGCAATGAAAATTTTTGAGATTTTAGGGAATAAAAAAATCCTATTTGTGAGACAAAAAGGATTTTGGTTAGACATGCAGGGTGTAATCCCAGCTTGTTTTGTATTAGTAAAGGAGTTCGTAAATCTCCATTGCAATCAAGTCAATGCTATCAAACGTATAAGTTTCGCGAGCTTCGACATCACGAAGGGTAAAGATTGAGCCGTTTTCTTCGTCGTTGCTGTATGCAACTTCTGCAACAACAACTCCTTCGCGTTCAAAATTACGTTTTAAATTTCCGCCGTCTTTTGCCATTGCTTCAAGGCGGTTGATGATTCTAACCAAATGTGATTCCATTTTGATTCTCCTTCATTTCTTATCGTTACTATTTTACCATAAAGGAGGCCAACTTGCCTAGAAAAAACTAAGATTTCTCGCTAATTCTGCTAGTTTAAAGATTTTTAAATAAATCGGACAAAAAGTTTGAATTTTAATTCAATACATGTTATAATCATACAGTATTCTATTTTAGAAAGCAGTGTGACTATGAATTTTTCTTTTTTACCTAAGTATTTACCTTATTTTAACTATGGGGCTGTCGTGACGGTTCTCATTTCTATCTGTGTTGTCTTTTTGGGAACTATTTTGGGTGTTGTCTTGGCTTTTGGGCAACGTTCAAAGTTTAAACCGCTTGTTTGGCTCGCCAACTTGTACGTTTGGATTTTCCGTGGGACACCGATGATGGTTCAGATTATGATTGCCTTTGCCCTTATGCACATCAATGCTCCGACTATTCAGGTTGGAATTTTAGGTGTTGATTTTTCTCGCTTGATTCCAGGGATTTTGATTATCTCTATGAACAGTGGTGCTTATGTTTCTGAGACTGTTCGTGCTGGGATTAATGCGGTTCCAAAAGGTCAGCTAGAAGCGGCTTATTCGCTAGGAATTCGTCCTAAAAATGCGATGCGGTATGTGATTTTGCCACAAGCAATCAAAAATATTTTGCCAGCATTGGGGAACGAATTTATCACCATTATCAAGGACAGCTCCCTCTTATCAGCTATCGGTGTTATGGAGTTGTGGAACGGGGCTACAACAGTTTCTACAACAACCTATCTACCTTTAACACCACTTTTATTTGCAGCCTTTTATTACTTGATTATGACCTCTATTTTGACAGTAGCCTTGAAAGCTTTTGAAAAACGTATGGGACAAGGAGATAAGAAATAATGACAGAAACCTTGATAAAAATTGAAAATTTACATAAATCATTTGGAAAGAATGAAGTATTGAAGGGCATCAACCTCGAGATTAAAAGAGGAGAAGTTGTCGTTATCATCGGTCCTTCAGGGAGCGGGAAATCTACCTTGCTTCGCTCTATGAATTTGTTGGAAGAAGCAACCAAGGGGAAGGTTATCTTTGAGGGAGTCGATATTACGGACAAGAAGAATGATCTCTTTGCCATGCGTGAGAAGATGGGCATGGTTTTCCAACAATTCAATCTCTTTCCTAATATGACTGTGATGGAAAATATCACCTTGTCACCTATCAAGACCAAAGGTGAGAGCAAGGCTGTTGCTGAGAAGAGAGCCCAAGAGCTTTTGGAAAAAGTTGGTTTGCCAGATAAGGCAGATGCTTATCCACAGAGTTTGTCAGGTGGCCAGCAACAACGGATTGCCATCGCGCGTGGGTTGGCCATGGAACCTGATGTTTTGCTTTTTGACGAGCCAACTTCAGCCTTGGACCCTGAGATGGTTGGAGAAGTTCTGGCTGTTATGCAAGACCTTGCCAAGTCAGGAATGACCATGGTTATCGTAACACATGAGATGGGATTTGCCCGCGAGGTGGCAGATCGTGTTATCTTTATGGCAGACGGTGTGGTTGTTGAAGATGGGATACCTGAACAGATTTTTGAACAAACCCAAGAACAACGGACTAAAGACTTCTTGAGTAAGGTTTTATAATCTATTTTAAAATTTCAAGACAAGATTAGTGAAAAGCTCAACCAGAGCTTTTTCTTATAGTTTGAAACTATAGGATTGCCTAGGAAAGAAGTGTTAGAGGGGATTAGCAGTTTTTGGTATAATGGAAGATATTTGAAAGAAAAGAGAAGTGATATGACACAGATTATTGATGGGAAGGCTCTAGCAGCTAAGTTACAAGGACAGCTGGCTGAAAAGACTGCAAAATTAAAGGAAGAAACAGGTCTAGTGCCTGGTTTGGTAGTGATTTTGGTTGGGGACAATCCAGCCAGCCAAGTTTACGTTCGCAACAAGGAGAGGTCAGCTCTTGCGACTGGTTTCCGTAGCGAAGTAGTGCGAGTTCCAGAGACCATTACTCAAGAGGAATTGTTAGACCTGATTGCTAAATACAATCAGGATCCAGCTTGGCATGGGATTTTGGTTCAGTTGCCATTACCAAAACACATTGATGAAGAGGCGGTTCTATTGGCTATTGACCCAGAAAAGGATGTGGATGGTTTCCATCCCCTAAATATGGGACGCCTTTGGTCTGGTCATCCAGTCATGATTCCTTCGACACCTGCAGGAATTATGGAAATGTTTCATGAATATGGGATTGAATTAGAAGGTAAAAATGCGGTTGTCATCGGTCGTTCAAACATTGTTGGAAAACCCATGGCTCAGCTTCTTTTGGCCAAGAATGCAACGGTTACCTTGACTCACTCACGCACCCATAATCTTGCTAAGGTGGCTGCTAAAGCGGATATTCTTGTTGTAGCAATTGGTCGTGCTAAGTTTGTGACTCCTGATTTTGTCAAACCAGGTGCGGTAGTCATTGACGTTGGGATGAACCGCGATGAAAATGGTAAGCTCTGTGGGGATGTTGATTATGAGGCAGTTGCCCCACTTGCTAGCCATATTACGCCAGTCCCTGGAGGTGTCGGTCCTATGACCATTACTATGCTAATGGAGCAAACTTATCAGGCAGCACTTCGGACATTGGATAGAAAATAAGAGAAAAATCGCTGAAGAGAGTGTATTTTCTATAGCTATATCTAAAATGGCAGAAATGAATATTAAATTTTAGATATAAGATTACAAAAGGAGGTCTGCGCCTCCTTTTTGTTGTATAATGGAGTGAGGTGATTAGATGATTTTAAAAGTTTATAATGGGGAATATAGTTTACAATGGGATGGAATATACTACTTAGCACTAATTGATTATCCAAATATTCAAGAGTGGGAATTAGAAAAAATTGCTAAATTTATAGCTTACGAAAAACTTCATAAACGTCAAACAAGTATTGACTGTGCTGATTCTTGTTTAAAAAAAGAAATTTTAGATTACATTGGTCAGCATCCCTTTCTGCCACCATTTACCCCTATAGATAAAAGAGTAGCCTCGACTTATGATCTACATAAGAGGTTAGTGACTTCAGACTACTGTAGTCATACTACGACTATAGATGCAGCGATTTCTATCTTTAAAACAGGTCAGCTCTTATCTGCTGTGAAAGCCTTTGGGCGAGATGCTGAGGAGTTGGTTTTGGATAGTAGAAATGCTGCATCGGATCCGATAGATTATTTTGACTATGTCATGTTAGGGTGGTCAAATACAAGTTCTGGTTATCGATTAGCGATGGAGCGTTTATTAGGTCGAGCTCCTTCAGAGAAAGAATTACAAGACAAGTTTATTCCTGGAGTGAGTTTTCATTTTATCTATACAGATTTGATTAAAGTTACTGGTTATATTTTTGATGGCTACCATGTTGCAAAAATTAAGGACATGTTGAATTTATTTAGTGAGTTGTATATTTGTATTATTCCAACTCATAATAAGAGCCAATTTGAAAATATTATTCCAAGTCAATTACTGGATAGGGTGTATTATCTTGACCATGCTGGAGAAGACTTAGAAGAGTGGACTAAGAAAGTCTATCAAGTTGTTTTAAAACAATCAGATAAAGGATAGTTGAGGAAAAAACGATGAAAGTGATTGATCAAGCCTTACTAGAAAAAGTTATTATTGAACGTTCTCGTACAAGTCATAAAGGAGACCACGGTCGTCTGCTGTTGCTGGGTGGGACTTATCCTTATGGGGGAGCTATCATCATGTCAGCCATTGCAGCTGTTAAAAGCGGTGCAGGATTGGTGACCGTTGGAACGGACAGGGAAAATATTCCAGCTCTGCACAGCCATTTACCAGAAGCTATGGCCTTTTCTCTGCAAGACCAGCAATTGTTAAAAGAGCAATTGGAGAAGGCTGAAGTTGTCTTGCTGGGGCCTGGTTTAGGAGACGATGCTTTTGGAGAAGATTTAGTTAAACAGATCTTTGCTAGCTTAAGCCAAAATCAGATTTTGATTGTAGACGGAGGGGCCTTAACCATCCTTGCTAGAACAAGATTGTCATTTCCTTCGAGTCAGTTTATCCTAACTCCCCACCAAAAAGAATGGGAAAAGCTGTCTGGTATTGCTATTGAAAAGCAAAACGAAGATGCAACGGCTAGTGCCCTAACTTCCTTCCCTCAAGGAACAATTTTGGTAGAGAAAGGTCCAGCTACTCGTATTTGGCAAGCTGGCCAATCTGATTATTGCCAGTTACAGGTTGGCGGTCCCTATCAGGCGACTGGGGGAATGGGAGATACTCTTGCTGGAATGATTGCAGGATTTGCAGGCCAATTCCGACAGGCCAGTCTCTACGAGCGTGTGGCAGTAGCGACCCATCTTCATTCAGCTATTGCTCAAGAACTAGCTCAAGAACATTATGTGGTCTTGCCAACGGAAATTAGTAATTGTCTTCCTAAAGTAATGAATAAAATATAATGGATTGAATCTAGAATAGTACACAACTAATTCTAAAACCTGTATAGAAATTAATTTGAATTCACAAATCTTTTTGTTCATATCTTATTTCAATTCACTATATCTCAAAAAAGACTGGGATAAAATTCAATTTTAGGAGAAAACGAAGTAAATATTACCACAATAAAACGCATAATATCAAGTTTTTTTAATACCTGATACTATGCGTTTTTGACTTTACAGCCTTTTTGGTCTGTTTCTATTTTGGAGTAATCTTTTGCTCAGTATGTTTTATAATTTCTCGTTGATAAATCGGATAAACTGATTCCACCAAACTTTTAAGAAGAAAGCTTTTTCAACTTTCTTTTCTGCTACCATTTCGAAACTAGGATGTTCTGTGGTAATGTAACCTTGACCAATCAAATCCTTGTCTTCGTAAGTCAAATGGCCAACCACTGTTCCAGCTTCAAGTGGTGCGGGGATTGCTTTAGAATCAGGTGTGAATTGAACAGATTGGGAAGATTGATTCCCACCACGTTCAATTAGATAGATATCCTCTGGGGCCACTGCAGTGACCGTATCTTCTTTTCCATCTTGTACGGGGACTTTACTATCTTGATAGGCATCGCCTTGTTGAACGATTTTGCGAAGTGTAAATGTAGAAGAAATATAATCCATTAGGGAAGATGTAGCTGTAAAACGAGAGTAAGGATTATTATCTTGATGATCTGCATTCAAAATAACAGTGATAACCCTCATGCCTTTTTCGACAGTAGTACCAACAAAAGACTCTCCAGCCTTATCTGTTGTTCCTGTTTTCAGTCCATCAAAACCACCACGGTAAGCAGGCATACCTTCTAACATGTAGTTGGTCGAAGTGATTGTCATTCCAGCAAAAGTAGAAGAAGGTTTTTTCGTGATTTCCAAGACTTGTGGGTATTTTTTGATGAGGTTACGAGCAACGATAGCAACATCATAAGCGCTGAGCTTATTTTCATCATCTTTATTAGACCCTGGGTAAATGTTATCTCCTAGAGTCTCGTTGTTAAGACCAGTTGTATTGACAACGGTGGCATCTTTGATTCCCCATTCCAAGAGTTTGGCCCGCATCATATCAACGAAGTCTTTCTCTGAGCCAGCAATTTTCTCAGCTAGGGCAATAGCGGCGCTGTTGGCACTAGATACCAGAGTTGCTTCAAGCAACTCTTCCACAGTATAATTACGGGCCTCCATAGGAACATTACTGGCTTCAGAATTTGTCGTCAATTGATAAGGATAGTCAGAAATATCTACTGGGGTGGATAGTGTGATACTTCCATTTTCGAGTGCTTCATAGACCAGGTAAACGGTAAGCAGTTTTGTTATAGAAGCAATTTCGACAGGTTGAGTTGCATCTTTTTCATATAGAATTTTACCAGTATTGGCCTCAACAGCAATCGCATGTTTAGCAGCAATATTAAAATCTTGGGCAGCAACAGTAGATGCTGACCCAATTACGGATAGACTTAAGAGAGTTAAAATGATTTTTTTCATAGTAAGTTTATTCTAACATAAAGAAAAAAATATTCCCAGTTTCATGATAGAAGAAAGAAGCTTTTTTGAAAGTATGGTAAAATAGATGAATGGAGGTAGATCATGTTTCGTAAGAATAAATTATTTTTTTGGACTAGTGAGATTTTATTATTAACAATCATTTTTTATTTATGGAGAGAGATGGGGGCTATTATCACGCCTTTTGTAAGCGTCGCAAACACCATCATGATTCCATTTTTATTGGGTGGGTTTTTATATTATTTGACCAATCCTATTGTAAATTTTTTACAAAAGTATTTCAAAATTAATCGTATTATTGGTATTCTACTAACCTTGTGTGCTTTGGTTTGGGGGCTTGTCATTGGGGTAGTCTATCTCTTACCGATTTTGGTTAATCAGTTGACCAGCTTGATTGCGACTAGTCAGACTATCTATAGTCGTTTACAAGATTTGATTGTAGATTTATCTACTTATCCAGCCTTTCAAAATTTGGATATTCAAGCGACTATTCAACAGTTAAATTTATCCTATGTAGATATTTTACAAAATATCCTAAATAGCGTTACCAATAGTGTCGGAAGTGTCCTATCAGCTCTCTTTAGCACCGTTTTGATTATTATTATGACCCCTGTGTTTTTGGTTTATTTTTTGTTAGATGGTAACAAATTTTTGCCGATGCTTGAGCGCACTGTTTTAAAGAGAGATAAGTTGCATATTGCAGGTCTTTTAAAGAATTTGAATGCGACAATTGCTCGCTATATTAGTGGAGTCGCAATTGATGCCATTATTATCGGTTGTTTGGCCTTTATCGGATATAGCGTGATTGGTTTGAAATACGCTTTGGTCTTTGCCATCTTTTCAGGATTGGCCAATCTCATTCCTTATGTGGGACCAAGTATTGGCTTGATTCCGATGATTATTGCCAATGTCTTTACTGATCCTCATAGAATGCTAATTGCAGTTGTTTACATGCTAATCATTCAACAAGTGGATGGAAATATCCTTTACCCTCGAATCGTTGGTGGTGTGATGAAGGTTCATCCAATTACGATTTTAGTATTACTTTTGTTATCAAGTAATATCTATGGTGTCATTGGTATGATTGTCGCAGTACCAACCTATTCTATCTTAAAAGAAATTTCTAAGTTCTTATCACGTTTGTATGAAAATCATAAAACAATGAAAGAACGAGAAAGAGAATTAGCTAAGTAAAAGTCAGGAAATTCCTGATTTTTCTTTTTCTTTAGGTAAATTATAGGAGTAGAAGTGCCATTTAGATTAGCCTATTAAGAATAATTCACAAAAACTTTGTAAAACACTTGCAATTTAGCTGAAATTTGATAAAATAGTAAGGAAAGTTAGACTGTATTGCCTACTGTCTATCTATAAAATATATTTTATTGGAGGCTTTTACTCAAATGGCAAAAGAAAAATACGATCGTAGTAAACCACACGTTAACATTGGTACTATCGGACACGTTGACCACGGTAAAACTACCCTAACTGCAGCTATCACAACTGTTTTGGCACGTCGCTTGCCTTCATCAGTTAACCAACCTAAAGACTATGCGTCTATCGATGCTGCTCCAGAAGAACGCGAACGCGGTATCACAATCAACACTGCGCACGTTGAGTACGAAACTGAAAAACGTCACTACGCTCACATCGACGCTCCAGGACACGCGGACTACGTTAAAAACATGATCACTGGTGCCGCTCAAATGGACGGAGCTATCCTTGTAGTAGCTTCAACTGACGGACCAATGCCACAAACTCGTGAGCACATCCTTCTTTCACGTCAGGTTGGTGTTAAACACCTTATCGTCTTCATGAACAAAGTTGACTTGGTTGACGATGAAGAATTGCTTGAATTGGTTGAAATGGAAATCCGTGACCTATTGTCAGAATACGACTTCCCAGGTGACGATCTTCCAGTTATCCAAGGTTCAGCTCTTAAAGCCCTTGAAGGTGACACTAAATACGAAGACATCGTTATGGAATTGATGAACACAGTTGATGAGTACATCCCAGAACCAGAACGTGACACTGACAAACCATTGCTTCTTCCAGTCGAAGACGTATTCTCAATCACTGGACGTGGTACAGTTGCTTCAGGACGTATCGACCGTGGTATCGTTAAAGTCAACGACGAAATCGAAATCGTTGGTATCAAAGAAGAAACTCAAAAAGCAGTTGTTACTGGTGTTGAAATGTTCCGTAAACAACTTGACGAAGGTCTTGCCGGAGATAACGTAGGTGTCCTTCTTCGTGGTGTTCAACGTGATGAAATCGAACGTGGACAAGTTATCGCTAAACCAGGTTCAATCAACCCACACACTAAATTCAAAGGTGAAGTTTACATCCTTACTAAAGAAGAAGGTGGACGCCACACTCCATTCTTCAACAACTACCGTCCACAATTCTACTTCCGTACTACTGACGTTACAGGTTCAATCGAACTTCCAGCAGGTACTGAAATGGTAATGCCTGGTGATAACGTGACAATCGACGTTGAGTTGATCCACCCAATCGCCGTAGAACAAGGTACTACATTCTCTATCCGTGAGGGTGGACGTACTGTTGGTTCAGGTATGGTTACAGAAATCGAAGCTTAATTCGATTTAGTTCCCAGAAGAACAATTATTTAAGTCAGACACTAAAAGAATCTTGCTTTGCAAGGTTCTTTTTTCTGATATTGAACTAAAATTGAAGAATTGTACACAAAAAAGCTCCATACATCGGATGTGCATAGAGCAAAGGGGGCTTTATTTGATATAGAGTTCTTGATTTTTTAGGACAATTTCACGGACATTTACAAACTTCTTAAGTTTTTTGAGTTCTTCAGGATGGGTGACGAGAGTGATAACATAACCTTCCTTGCCCATACGGCCAGTACGGCCAGCACGGTGAGTGTAGGTCTCGCTATCTCTAGGAACATCAAAGTTTACGACACATTCTAGGCTATCGATATCAATTCCACGTGCCAGAAGATCAGTTGCAAGAAGCAGGGTTAGTTGCTTGTCTTTAAACTTTTCTAAGATGACTTTTCTAAATTTGACATTGACATCACTAGCGAGGGAAACAGCCAAGATATCCCGATACTGTAGTTTTTCTTCTGCACTTCCAAGGTCTGATAGGCTGTTAAAGAAGACAAGACCTCGGAAATCCTCTACATGAGCCAGTTTTCGTAGCATATCCACTCGGTGACGTTGATCTACCTGCATGTAGAAGTGCTGGATGTTGTCCAATTTTTGGTCAGAGAGATTAATAGTGCGTGTATTCGGCACAATCTTTTCTTGGTCAAACTTGGCCGTCGCACTCATGTAGATGAGTTGGTGGTCACGCGGTGCGTAGTGAGTAATTTTATCGACAAAGTGTATCTGAGAATCATCGAGCAATTGGTCAAATTCATCTAGAATGATGGTTTCCACATTCATCATTTTGATTTTTTTCAATTTAATTAGTTCAAAGATACGGCCAGGAGTTCCAATCAGAATTTCTGGTCCTTTCTTTAGGCGTTCAATCTGGCGTTTCTGACTCGAACCTGATAAGAAGAGTTGGACAGTTAAGCCGATAGCTTCAGCCCACGTTTTACATACATCAAAAATCTGTCCAGCAAGTTCAGTATTTGGTGCTAGAATCAAGAGTTGTTGGGCTTTTTTCTTTTGTAGTCTGAGAAGACTTGGTAGAAGGTAAGCTAGGGTCTTACCAGTTCCTGTTGGGCTCACTCCTAGGAGGTTTTCTCCAGCAAGAAGGGGCTCAAATAGTTGAGTTTGAATGGGGGTGAATTCTTGGAAACCGAGTTGGTCACTCAGTTCTTGCCATTCAGTCGGTAGTTTAGTTTTCATTTTCTGCCTCAAATCTAATGCCAGCAGTCTGGCGCATGGTATATAGTAGCTCATGAACAGAGCCTGCATCATCCAGCCAATTCTGGTAGAGTGTCTGGTTTGGTTGCTGAATCATCTGTGCAAATGCAGCGACTTCCTCAGTCATCGTATGAGGAGCCTGTTGGATAGGGAGTTGGACTTGATTGCCTTGATGGTCGGTAAAAATAGCTGAGCTGACATGTTCGATGGTGTTGAGGGTCAAGGTACCATCTGTCGTATAAATCTCGCAAGGGAGATTGGAAGTGATGTTTTTCCCAGCCTTGATATGAACTTGAAAGTCAGGGTAGAAGAGGATTCCGTCACCATTTAGGTCAATGCTATTGTCAAGCTGTTGCCCCTGATAGGTTGCATCTTTAGCTTTTCCAAAGAGACGAACGGTAGCGTAGAGGGGATAAATCCCCAAATCCATAAGAGCTCCACCAGCAAAACGGTCTGAGAAGACATTTGGTGTCTCCCCAGTCAACAAGTTAGGCATTTTGGAAGAATACTTGGCATAGTTGAAATCTGCTCCCAAAATTTGTTTGTCTGCTAAAAAGTCTTTAATGATAGTGAAAGCTTTTTCATGGTAATTGCGAGCTGCTTCAAAGATAAAAGAGTGATTTTTTTCAGCTGTTTGAACCAAATCCAGCCATTCTTGTGGATGAGTGACAGCTGGCTTTTCAAGAATAACATGTTTACCAGCAGACAAGGCAGCTTTTGCCTGAGCAAAATGCAAGGAGTTTGGGCTAGCAATATAGACCACATCAAAGGAGCTCTTGAAGAAGTCCTCTACTTGATCAAAGAGTTGGATATTCTGATAGCGAGAAGCAAAGGTTGCTGCAGTTTCTAGTTTTCTAGAATAGACTGCGACCAGCTGGTATTTTCCACTGGCATGGGCTGCTTCTATGAAGTGATGGCTAATAGCGCCAGTGCCGATGACACCTAATTTAAGCATAGATACTCCTTTTCTGATTTTAAATCCTTCTTTCATTATAACATAGATAGACAGGACTATCCAACAGAGGGGAAAAATTGGTAACTTCTAAAACTAACTTCCAGTTTCCCACAACCTAGCTTTTAGTATGATAAAAACGCGTGACATCAGTGGAAATCCGTCTTAGACTAACTTCCACTGGTTTTCTTTTTCTTGATATATAAGGGTTCAAAAGAGAAAAGACTCAGAAAAAAGTGCACGACAAATAGCCCTAAAACAGAGTCGTCTTAGAGTAACTTCCAGTTTTGGGAGAGAGGTGGAAGTTACTTTGAGAAGTTACGCAGGGGAAAATTTTCAAATAAGCTACTAGGCCTTTTCCAAAGAAAGTGGTACAATAATGAGATGAGTAAATGAAATGGGAGGGAAAATGAGGTTATTACCGATAAGAAAAATATCACGTCAGTCTAAGAGGCTAGCGCTTTTTTTGACTTTTTGTGCAGGTTATGTAGATGCCTATACTTTTATTGTACGAGGGAATACCCTTGTAGCTGGACAAACTGGGAATGTCGTCTTTCTTTCAGTAGAATTAATTCAAAATAATGTTTCAGATGTTAGGGACAAGGTTCTCACCTTGCTAGCTTTTATGATGGGGGTCTTTTTATTAACTGTTTATAAGGAAAAATTGAGAATTGTGAAAAAACCGATTCTGTCATTGATTCCTTTGGCAATCTTATCAATAATTATTGCTTTTATGCCGCAAACTGTGGATAATATCTATCTAGTGCCACCCTTGGCCTTCTGTATGGGACTGGTGACAACTGCTTTTGGAGAAGTGTCAGGTATTGCCTATAATAATGCCTTTATGACAGGAAATATCAAGCGGACCATGCTAGCTTTTGGAGATTATTTTCGAACCAAGCACACTCCTTTTTTGCGTGAAGGGTTCATATTTGTTAGCCTGCTTAGTAGTTTTGTCCTTGGCGTTGTTTTTTCAGCCTATTTAACGATTTTCTATCATGAAAAGACCATTCTTGGTGTTCCTATTATGATGAGCATTTTTTACCTCAGTATGCTTTCTGCCTCGTGGCGGAAAAAAGTAAAAGAAAAAGCTTCATTTTAGGTGTTATTACTTGTAAGAAAATAGGAGATATGCTATACTTGAAGAGTTGACTATGCACAATCCTGTGCAACCGCACGAACATCGTTGCTCGTCGTATAACAAATTTAAACTTCGTCATTGTCGCCTTGCCTAACATAAGTTATGTCTTCGGCTCAATTCCTAGTTTATTCTTTGTTATACTTAGAGCTCTTCTTTTAAGTGGTTCGTCCCACGATGCTAGGCGAGTCTTCACAAAAAAATCGGGGAAACCCATAAAAATCATAGGAGGTGCATAATGAGCACATACGCAATTATCAAAACTGGCGGAAAACAAGTTAAAGTTGAAGTTGGTCAAGCAGTTTACGTTGAAAAATTGAACGTTGAAGCTGGTCAAGAAGTTACTTTTAACGAAGTTGTTCTTGTTGGTGGTGAAAACACTGTTGTCGGAACTCCACTTGTTGCTGGAGCTACTGTAGTTGGAACTGTTGAAAAACAAGGAAAACAAAAGAAAGTTGTTACTTACAAGTACAAACCTAAAAAAGGTAGCCACCGTAAACAAGGTCACCGTCAACCATATACAAAAGTTGTCATCAACGCAATCAACGCTTAATTTTAAGGAGAACACATGATACAAGCAGTCTTTGAGAGAGCCGAAGATGGCGAGCTGAGGAGTGCGGAAATTACTGGACACGCCGAGAGTGGCGAATACGGCTTAGATGTCGTGTGTGCATCGGTTTCTACGCTTGCCATTAACTTTATCAATTCTATTGAGAAATTTGCAGGCTATGAACCAATCCTAGAATTAAACGAAGATGAAGGTGGCTATCTGATGGTTGAAATTCCAAAAGATCTTCCTTCACACCAGAGAGAAATGACCCAGTTATTCTTTGAATCATTTTTCTTAGGTATGGCAAACTTATCGGAGAACTCTTCTGAGTTCGTCCAAACCAGAGTTATCACAGAAAACTAACACGGAGGAAAACATTATGTTAAAAATGACTCTTAACAACTTGCAACTTTTCGCCCACAAAAAAGGTGGAGGTTCTACATCAAACGGACGTGATTCACAAGCAAAACGTCTTGGAGCTAAAGCAGCTGACGGACAAACTGTAACAGGTGGATCAATCCTTTACCGTCAACGTGGTACACACATCTATCCAGGTGTAAACGTTGGACGTGGTGGAGACGATACTTTGTTCGCTAAAGTTGAAGGCGTAGTACGCTTTGAACGTAAAGGACGCGATAAAAAACAAGTTTCTGTTTACCCAATCGCTAAATAAAAAGGTCCAGTGAACCTTTTTATCCCGAGCCTTGAAATGTAAAGGCGAGGAAGCTAGAAGTAGCATTAAATAAGGCTTTCCGAGTTTTTGGAGAGCCTGTTTTTTTGTTTTGGTACCCACGCTGATACCCATATTTTAAAAACCAATGTAAGAAGCGAACTTGTCGGCTGCTTTATATTTTAGATACAATCATAAAATAGTGGAATGTAAACCTTTTACAGTAATGAATGTTATAAGGGAATAAGATATTGTAAAAATTGATAAGGTATGATATTATAATTATATCTTAGAGAAAAAGTAAGCAGAATGAAAGAATGTAAACTTGTATGAAAAATCTTATCACCATAATAGTTTGTTCAATCTCTTTTCTTGTTTTATCTGCTTGTGTTAGTAAGAAAAAACTTATTCTTCCTGAACCTGAAAAAATCTCTGTTATTTCTCTGCAGAAAAAAACCTCTGAAGATGTTAAAACTATCAACAAGAGAGAAGAAATCTCAAAATTGATTAAGGAGATACAGAGACAGTCAAAATCTACCTCTTTGGAGAGTGTAAATGATCAACCGACAAATGTTAAAGATTACATCATTATCAAGTTTTATCATCAGAATGAAGAAAAGGATAGTGTAGTCTATCTATATACTAAGAAGAAAAGACAGTATATTGAGCAACCTTATGCTGGTATCTGGGAAGTAAATCCAGATATAGCTAATAGGATTGAAGAGACTTTTTCTAGTTGATTTATAGAATTCAAGAAATTTTTAGAGAGTTTTCTTGTATTATGTTTTAAACGGTAAATCAAAAGGATTTGCTGTTTTTATTTGCTTGAAATCAGATAAGGACTGAAAAAAGACATTATACTAATTCTTGTCTTGGAATGTTAGAGTATTTATTGAGACTTGAAAATTTCCATACTTTTTTCCTTTTTGGAAAACTTCTAAAATATGGTATAATGAAAAGATAAAGAAGTTGGGGGTAGAAGATGAACATTCAACAATTACGCTATGTTGTGGCCATTGCCAATAGTGGTACTTTTCGTGAAGCTGCTGAAAAGATGTATGTTAGTCAGCCGAGTCTGTCTATTTCTGTTCGTGATTTGGAAAAAGAATTGGGCTTTAAGATTTTCCGTCGGACCAGCTCAGGGACTTTCTTGACCCGTCGAGGTATGGAATTCTATGAAAAAGCGCAAGAACTGGTTAAAGGATTTGATATTTTTCAAAATCAGTATGCCAATCCTGAAGAAGAAAAAGATGAATTTTCCATTGCTAGTCAGCACTATGACTTCTTGCCACCGACGATTACGGCTTTTTCAGAGCGCTATCCTGACTATAAGAACTTTCGTATTTTTGAATCGACTACTGTTCAAATCTTAGATGAAGTAGCGCAAGGGCATAGTGAGATTGGGATTATCTACCTCAACAATCAAAATAAAAAGGGGATTATGCAACGGGTTGAAAAGCTGGGTCTTGAGGTCATTGAATTGATTCCCTTCCATACTCACATTTATCTTCGTGAAGGGCATCCTTTAGCCCAGAAAGAGGAATTGGTCATGGAGGATTTAGCGGATCTACCAACGGTTCGTTTCACTCAAGAGAAAGATGAGTACCTTTATTATTCGGAGAACTTTGTTGATACCAGTGCGAGCTCACAGATGTTTAATGTGACAGATCGTGCTACCTTGAATGGTATTTTGGAGCGGACGGACGCCTATGCGACAGGTTCTGGATTTTTAGATAGTGACAGTGTTAATGGCATCACAGTTATTCGTCTCAAGGATAATTTGGATAATCGCATGGTCTATGTTAAACGTGAGGAAGTGGAGCTTAGTCAGGCTGGAACTCTTTTCGTAGAAGTCATGCAAGAATATTTTAATCAGAAGAGGAAATCATGAAAAAAAGAGGAATGGTGGCAGTCATTGTACTGCTTTTGATTGCGCTGGATCAGTTAGTTAAATCCTATATCGTCCAACAGATTCCACTGGGTGAAGTGCGCTCCTGGATTCCCAATTTCGTTAGCTTGACCTACCTGCAAAATCGAGGGGCAGCCTTTTCTATCTTACAAGATCAGCAGTTCTTATTTGCTATCATTACTCTGGTCGTCGTGGTAGGTGCCATTTGGTATCTACATAAACACATGGAGGACTCATTCTGGCTGGTCTTGGGTTTGACCTTGATTATCGCGGGTGGTCTTGGAAATTTTATTGACAGGGTAAGTCAGGGCTTTGTTGTGGATATGTTCCACCTTGACTTTATCAATTTTGCAATTTTCAATGTGGCAGATAGCTATCTAACTGTTGGAGTGATTATTTTATTGATTGCAATGCTAAAAGAGGAAATAAATGGAAATTAAAATTGAAACTGGTGGCCTGCGTTTGGATAAGGCTTTGTCAGATTTGACAGAATTATCACGCAGTCTCGCGAATGAACAAATCAAATCAGGACAGGTCTTGGTTAATGGCCAAGTCAAGAAAGCTAAATACACGGTCCAAGAGGGCGATGTCATCACTTACCATGTGCCAGAACCAGAGGTTTTAGAGTATGTGGCTGAGGATATTCCGCTAGAAATAGTCTACCAAGATGAGGATGTGGCTGTCGTTAACAAACCTCAGGGAATGGTTGTGCATCCGAGTGCTGGTCATACTAGTGGAACCCTAGTAAATGCCCTTATGTACCATATTAAGGATTTGTCGGGTATCAATGGGGTTCTGCGTCCAGGAATTGTTCATCGTATTGATAAGGATACATCAGGCCTTCTCATGATTGCTAAAAATGATGAGGCGCATCTAGCACTTGCCCAAGAACTCAAGGATAAAAAGTCTCTCCGCAAATATTGGGCGATTGTTCATGGAAATCTGCCTAATGATCGCGGTGTGATTGAAGCACCGATTGGTCGTAGTGAAAAAGACCGTAAGAAACAAGCTGTGACTGCTAAAGGGAAGCCTGCAGTGACGCGTTTTCACGTCTTGGAACGTTTTGGTGATTACAGCTTAGTGGAGTTGCAGCTAGAGACAGGACGCACTCACCAAATCCGTGTTCACATGGCTTATATTGGTCATCCAGTCGCTGGTGATGAAGTCTATGGTCCACGTAAGACCCTGAAAGGGCTTGGGCAATTTCTTCATGCCAAGACTTTAGGTTTTACTCATCCGAGAACAGGTGAGATTTTGGAATTTACAGCAGATATCCCAGAGATATTTAAGGAAACATTAGAGAGACTGAGGAAGTAAGAATGAAAAAGAAATTGACTAGTTTAGCACTTGCAGGCGCTTTTTTAGGCTTGTCATGGTATGGAAATGTTCAAGCTCAAGAAAGTTCAGGAAATAAAATTCACTTTATAAATGTTCATGAAGGTGGAAGTGATGCGATTATTCTTGAAAGCAATGGACATTTTGCCATGGTGGATACAGGAGAAGATTATGATTTCCCAGATGGAAGTGATTCTCGTTATCCATGGAGACAGGGTATCAATACAACTTATAAGCATGTTCTAACAGACCGTGTCTTTCGTCGTTTGAAGGAATTGGGTGTCCAAAAACTTGATTTTATTTTGGTGACCCATACTCACAGTGATCATATTGGAAATGTTGATGAATTACTGTCTAGCTATCCAGTTGACCGAGTCTATCTTAAAAAATATAGTGATAATCGTATTACTAAGCCTAAACGTCTTTGGGATAATCTGTATGGCTATGATAAGGTTTTACAGACTGCTGCAGAAAAAGGTGTTTCAGTGATTCAAAACATCACACAAGGAGATGCTCATTTTCAGTTTGGGGACATGGATATTCAACTCTATAATTATGAAAATGAAACAGATTCATCAGGTGAATTAAAGAAAATTTGGGATGACAATTCCAATTCCTTGATTAGTGTAGTAAAAGTCAATGGCAAGAAAATTTATCTTGGGGGCGACTTAGATAATGTTCATGGAGCAGAAGACAAGTACGGTTCTCTCATTGGAAAAGTTGATTTGATGAAGTTTAATCATCATTTAGATACAAAAAATTCTAATACAAAAAATTTTATAAGAAATTTGTCTCCTGAGATAATTGTTCAAACTTCTTCCTCACCAATTGGTTCGTATGATAGCGGTGAAGAAATAAATAGGGAATATATTAGCTGGCTTGAATCAATGGGAATTCAACATATAAACGCAGCCAGCAAAGACTATGATGCGACAGTTTTTGATATTCGAAAAGACGGTTTTGTCAATATTTCAACATCCTACAAGCCGATTCCAAGTTTTCAAGCTGGTTGGCATAAAAGTGCTTATGGAAACTGGTGGTATCAAGCGCCTGATTCTACAGGAGAGTATGCTGTTGGTTGGAATGAAATTAAGAGTGACTGGTATTACTTTAACCAAACGGGTATCTTGTTACAGGATCAATGGAAAAAATGGAACAATCGTTGGTTCTATTTGACAGACTCTGGTGCCGCTGCAAAAAATTGGAAGAAAATTGATGGAATCTGGTATTATTTCAACAAAGAAAACCAGATGGAAATTGGTTGGATTCAAGATAAAGAACAGTGGTATTATTTGGATGTTGATGGCTCTATGAAGACAGGTTGGCTTCAATATAAGGGGCAATGGTATTACTTTGCTCAATCAGGGGAAATGAAAACGGGCTGGGTAAAAGATAAAGAAACCTGGTACTATATGGATTCTACTGGTATCATGAAGACAGGTGAGATAGAAGTTTCTGGTCATCATTACTATCTAGAAGAATCAGGAGCTATGAAGCAAGGCTGGCTTAAAAAGGCAAATGATTGGTATTTCTACAAGACAGACGGTTCACAAGCTGTGGGTTGGATTAAAGACAAGGATAAATGGTACTTCTTGAAAGAAAATGGTCAATTACTTGTGAACGGTAAGACACCAGAAGGCTATACTGTTGATTCAAGTGGTGTCTGGTTAGTGGATGTTCCGGTAGAGAAATCCGCTACAACTAGAGTTACAAGTAATTCAGAAATAAAAAAATCCAATGAAGTAGTGACAAAGGATTTTGAAAATAAAGAAACGAGTCAACATGAAAGTGTTACAAGTTCTTCAACTAGTCAGGATGTGACTTCTTCAACTTCACAAAGCTCTGAAACGAGTGCAAACAAATCGGAATCAGCACAGTAGTAAAAAAGAAGGTTTTAGGGCCTTCTTTTTCCTATCAACTCTTTTCTATTTCCTGCCATTCATGTTATAATGGATAAATATGAAGAATCGGAGTGAGACTATGAAATACAAACGGATTGTCTTTAAGGTAGGGACTTCTTCTCTGACAAATGAGGATGGAAGTTTATCACGTAGTAAGGTAAAGGCTATTACCCAGCAGTTAGCTATGTTGCACGAGGCTGGTCATGAATTGATTTTGGTGTCGTCGGGTGCCATTGCGGCTGGTTTTGGCGCCTTAGGATTTAAAAAGCGTCCGACTAAGATTGCTGATAAACAGGCTTCAGCAGCGGTAGGGCAAGGCCTTTTGTTGGAAGAATACACGACCAATCTTCTCTTGCGCCAAATCGTTTCTGCACAAATCTTGCTGACCCAGGATGACTTTGTGGATAAGCGCCGTTATAAAAATGCCCATCAGGCTTTGTCGGTTTTACTTAGCCGTGGGGCGATTCCTATCATCAACGAGAATGACAGTGTCGTTATTGATGAACTCAAGGTTGGGGATAATGACACTCTGAGTGCCCAGGTAGCAGCCATGGTTCAAGCAGACCTTTTAGTCCTCTTGACAGACGTAGACGGTCTTTATACTGGAAATCCTAATTCAGATCCAAGAGCCAAACGCTTGGAGCGAATCGAGACCATCAATCGTGAGATTATTGATATGGCCGGTGGAGCAGGTTCGTCTAATGGTACAGGTGGCATGTTAACCAAAATCAAAGCTGCAACTATCGCGACGGAATCAGGAGTTCCTGTTTATATCTGCTCATCCTTGAAGGCAGATGCCATGATTGAAGCAGCTGAGGAAACCGAGGATGGTTCCTACTTTGTTGCTCAAGAGAAGGGACTTCGTACCCAGAAACAATGGCTGGCCTTTTATGCTCAGAGTCAAGGTTCTATTTGGGTTGATAAAGGGGCTGCAGAAGCTCTCTCTCAACATGGCAAGAGTCTCCTTTTATCTGGTGTTGTTGAAGCAGAAGGTGCCTTTTCTTACGGTGATATTGTGACAGTATTTGACAAGGAAAGTAGAAAATCACTTGGAAAAGGGCGCGTGCAATTTGGAGCATCTGCTTTGGAGGATATGTTGCGTTCTCAAAAAGCCAAGGGTGTCTTGATTCACCGTGATGACTGGATTTCCATTACTCCTGAAATCCAACTACTCTTTACAGAATTTTAGAGGTAAACTATGGTAAGTACACAAGAACAATTTGAACAGGTACAGGCTGTTAAAAAATCGATCAACACAGCTAGTGAAGAGGTGAAAAACCAAGCCTTGTTAGCCATGGCTGATCACTTAGTGGTTGCTACAGAGGAAATTTTAGCGGCCAATACCCTCGATATGGAAGCTGCTAAGGGTAAAATCTCAGATGTGATGCTGGATCGTCTTTATTTGGATGCAGGACGTATAGAAGCAATGGCAACTGGTATTCGTGAAGTGGTTGCTTTACCAGATCCAATCGGTGAAGTCCTAGAAACAAGTCAGCTTGAAAATGGTTTGGTTATCACCAAAAAACGTGTGGCCATGGGTGTTATCGGTATTATCTATGAAAGCCGTCCAAATGTGACGTCTGACGCGGCTGCTTTGGCTCTTAAGAGTGGAAATGCGGTTGTTCTTCGTAGTGGTAAGGACGCCTATCAAACAGCCCATGCTATTGTCACAGCCTTGAAGAAGGGCTTGGAGACGACTATTATTCACCCAGATGTGATTCAACTGGTGGAAGATACCAGCCGAGAAAGTAGCTATGCCATGATGAAGGCCAAGGGCTATCTAGACCTTCTTATTCCTCGTGGAGGAGCTGGTTTGATCAATGCAGTGGTTGAGAATGCTATTGTACCTGTTATTGAGACGGGGACAGGGATTGTCCATGTTTATGTCGATAAGGATGCAGACGAAGACAAGGCACTGTCTATCATCAACAATGCTAAAACTAGTCGTCCTTCTGTCTGCAATGCCATGGAGGTTCTGCTGGTTCATGAAGCCAAGGCAACAAGCTTCCTTCCTCGCTTGGAGAAAGTGCTGGTTGCAGATCGAAAAGAAGCTGGGTTGGAACCAATTCAATTCCGCTTGGATGAGAAAGCAAGTCAGTTTGTTTCAGGTCACGCAGCTGAAGCACAAGACTTTGACACCGAGTTTTTAGACTATGTCCTAGCTGTTAAAGTAGTTTCAAGTCTTGAGGAAGCCGTCGAGCATATTGAAGCACACAGTACTCATCATTCGGATGCCATTGTGACGGAAAATGCTGAAGCTGCAGCTTACTTTACAGATCAAGTGGACTCTGCAGCTGTCTATGTCAATGCCTCAACTCGTTTCACAGATGGAGGTCAATTTGGTCTGGGTTGTGAAATGGGAATTTCTACTCAGAAACTTCATGCGCGTGGCCCAATGGGCTTAAAAGAATTAACCAGTTACAAGTATGTAGTCGCTGGTGATGGACAGATAAGGGAGTAAGAGATGAAGATTGGATTTATCGGTTTGGGGAATATGGGAGCTAGTTTGGCCAAGGCTGTTTTGCAGGCCAAGACGGGTGATGATCTTCTCCTTGCCAATCGTAGTCAAGCTAAGGTGGATGCTTTCATTGCCAACTTCGGTGGTCAGGCTTCTAGCAATGACGAAATTTTTGCAGAAGCAGATGTGATTTTTCTAGGAGTTAAGCCTGCTCAGTTTTCTGAACTGCTTTCTCAATACCAGACCATCCTTGAAAAAAGAGAAAGTCTTCTTTTGATTTCCATGGCAGCTGGATTGACTTTAGAAAAACTCGCTAGTCTTATACCAAGTCAACACCGAATTATTCGTATGATGCCAAATACCCCTGCTTCTATTGGTCAAGGAGTGATTAGTTATGCCTTGTCTCCTAATTGCAGGGCTGAGGACAGTGAGCTATTTTGTCAGCTTTTAGCTAATGCTGGTCTCTTGGTTGAACTTGGGGAAAGCTTAATAGATGCAGCGACAGGTCTTGCAGGCTGTGGACCAGCCTTTGTCTATCTCTTTATTGAGGCCTTGGCAGATGCGGGCGTTCAGATGGGATTGCCAAGAGAAACGGCATTGAAAATGGCGGCTCAAACTGTGGTAGGAGCTGGGGAATTGGTCCTAGAAAGCCAAGAGCATCCTGGGGTCTTGAAAGACCAAGTTTGTAGCCCAGGCGGTTCGACTATCGCTGGTGTAGCAAGCCTAGAAGCGCATGCTTTTCGAGGAACGGTCATGGAGGCAGTTGGTCAAGCCTACAAACGAACTAAAAAACTTGGTAAATAAGAGGTGGAGAAATCTACCTCTTTTATACTTCTTTAAAATCAGTGTCCAAAAAGATTTTCACAATATCTATTTTTTTGATAAAATAGAAGTAGTAAAAAAGAAATGAGTTAGACATGTCAAAAGGATTTTTAGTCTCTCTTGAGGGACCAGAGGGAGCAGGAAAGACCAGTGTTTTAGAAGCTTTGTTACCAATTTTAGAGGAAAAAGGAGTAGAGGTGCTGACGACCCGTGAACCAGGAGGTGTCTTGATTGGGGAGAAGATTCGTCAAGTGATTTTGGACCCAAGTCATACCCAGATGGATGCGAAGACAGAGCTCCTTCTCTATATTGCCAGTCGCAGACAGCACTTGGTGGAAAAAGTTCTTCCAGCACTTGAAACTGGTAAGTTGGTCATTATGGACCGCTTCATCGATAGTTCTCTTGCCTATCAGGGATTTGGTCGTGGCTTGGATATTGAGGCCATTGACTGGCTCAATCAGTTTGCGACAGATGGCCTTAAACCCGATTTGACACTCTATTTTGACATCGAGGTGGAAGAAGGACTGGCTCGCATTGTTGCTAATAGCAATCGTGAGGTCAATCGTTTGGACTTGGAAGGGTTGGACTTGCATAAAAAAGTTCGTCAAGGCTACCTTTCTCTTCTGGACAAAGAAGGAAGTCGTATTGTCAAGATTGATGCCAGTCTTCCTTTGGAGCAAGTTGTGGAAACAACCAAGGCTGTCTTGTTTGATAGAATGGGATTAGCTAAATGAAACAAGACCAACTAAAGGCTTGGCAGCCAGATCAGTTTGACCGTTTTGTCCGTATCTTAGAACAAGACCAGCTCAATCACGCCTATCTCTTTTCAGGTTTCTTTGGAAGCTTGGAAATGGCGCAGTTTTTGGCTAAGAGCCTCTTTTGTACGGATAAAGTAGGTGTTTTACCATGTGAGAAATGCCGAAATTGTAAGCTGATTGAACAGGGAGAATTTCCCGATGTCACTTTGATTAAGCCAGTAAATCAGGTCATCAAGACAGAACGCATTCGGGAATTGGTGGGCCAGTTTTCCCAAGCAGGGATTGAAAGTCAGCAACAGGTCTTTATTATCGAGCAAGCTGAGAAAATGCATCCTAATGCAGCCAATTCTCTGCTCAAGGTCATCGAAGAACCCCAGAGTGAGGTTTATATTTTCTTCTTGACCAGCGATGAGGAAAAGATTTTACCGACAATCCGCAGTCGAACCCAGATTTTCCACTTTAAAAAGCAAGAAGAACAACTCATCTTGCTCTTAGAACAAATGGGACTGGTTAAGAAAAAAGCGACTCTCCTAGCTCAGTTTAGTCAATCGCGAGCTGAAGCGGAAAAGTTGGCTAATCAGGCAAGTTTTTGGACCTTGGTCGATGAAAGTGAACGCCTGCTGACTTGGTTAGTGGCTAAGAAAAAAGAAAGTTATTTGCAGGTTGCTAAATTAGCGAACTTGGCAGATGATAAGGAAAAACAAGATCAGGTTTTACGGATTCTTGAAGTTCTCTGTGGACAAGATCTCCTACAAGCAAGAGTACGAACGATTTTACAGGATTTGCTAGAAGCTAGAAAAATGTGGCAGGCTAATGTCAGCTTTCAAAATGCCATGGAATATCTGATTTTGAAAGAAATATAAACTCAAAAATGAACGATAATGAAAGGAAAGGGCTGTTTTATGGACAAAAAAGAATTATTTGACGCGCTGGATGATTTTTCCCAACAGTTATTGGTAACCTTGGCCGATGTGGAAGCCATCAAGAAAAATCTCAAGAGCTTGGTAGAAGAAAATACAGCTCTTCGCTTGGAAAATAGTAAGTTGCGCGAACGCTTGGGTGAGGTGGAAGCAGATGCTCCCGTCAAGGCCAAGCATGTTCGTGAAAGTGTCCGTCGCATTTACCGTGATGGATTTCACGTATGTAATGATTTTTATGGACAACGTCGAGAGCAGGACGAGGAATGTATGTTCTGTGATGAGTTGTTATACAGGGAGTAGGCATGCAGATTCAAAAAAGTTTTAAGGGGCAGTCTCCCTACGGCAAGCTGTACCTAGTGGCAACGCCGATTGGCAATTTAGATGATATGACCTTTCGAGCTATTCAGACCTTGAAAGAAGTGGACTGGATTGCTGCTGAGGACACGCGCAATACAGGTCTTTTGCTCAAGCATTTTGACATTCAGACAAAGCAGATCAGTTTTCATGAGCACAATGCCAAGGAAAAAATTCCTGATTTGATTGGTTTCTTGAAAGCAGGGCAAAGTATTGCTCAGGTCTCTGATGCCGGTTTGCCTAGCATTTCAGACCCTGGTCATGATTTAGTTAAGGCAGCTATTGAGGAAGAAATTGCAGTTGTGACAGTTCCAGGTGCCTCTGCAGGAATTTCTGCCTTGATTGCCAGTGGTTTAGCGCCACAGCCACATATCTTTTACGGCTTTTTACCGAGAAAATCAGGCCAGCAAAAACAATTTTTCGACTCGAAAAAAGACTATCCTGAAACACAAATTTTCTATGAATCCCCTCATCGTGTAGCAGATACGTTGGAAAATATGCTAGAAGTCTACGGTGACCGCTCGGTCGTCTTGGTTAGGGAATTGACTAAAATCTATGAAGAATACCAAAGAGGTACCATTTCTGAATTGATGGAAAGCATCGCTGAAACGCCACTCAAGGGCGAATGCCTTCTCATTGTTGAAGGTGCCAGCCAAGATGTGGAGGAGAAGGACGAGGAGGATTTGTTTTCAGAAATCCAAGCCCGTATCCAGCAAGGCATGAAGAAAAATCAAGCTATCAAGGAAGTCGCTAAGATTTACCAGTGGAATAAGAGCCAGCTCTACGCTGCCTACCACGACTGGGAAGAAAAACAAGAAAATGACTAAACAGGGAAGTTTGCCTTCTTCCCTTTTTTTGTTATACTAGTAGAAGAAAAAAATAGAAAGATTTGTGGGAGTGAAAAAGTCCGGGGGACTTTTTCAGCCTGAGCCAGGAAATTCGAAAGCGAAGTAAGTCCTGTGGACTTTTTCAGCCTGAGCCAAGAAACTCGAAAGCGAAGTAAATCCGATTGGCTTTTTCAATGTGAAACTTGTCTTTATACTCCCAAAGAGGTATTAGTGTCGTGTCTCAATCTTATATCAATGTTATCGGTGCTGGTTTGGCAGGTTCTGAAGCAGCCTACCAAATTGCAGAACGTGGTATTCCAGTTAAACTTTATGAAATGCGTGGTGTCAAGTCAACACCTCAACACAAAACAGACAATTTTGCAGAGTTAGTTTGTTCCAATTCTCTTCGTGGGGATGCTTTGACAAATGCTGTCGGGCTTCTCAAGGAAGAAATGCGTCGCTTGGGTTCAGTTATCTTGGAATCTGCTGAAGCAACCCGTGTTCCTGCAGGTGGTGCGCTTGCGGTGGACCGTGATGGTTTCTCCCAAATGGTGACCGAAAAAGTGGCCAACCATCCCTTGATTGAAGTGGTTCGTGATGAAATTACAGAATTGCCGACGGATGTTATTACGGTTGTCGCTACTGGTCCTTTGACTAGTGATACCCTAGCTGAAAAGATTCATGCCCTTAATGATGGCGATGGTTTCTATTTCTACGATGCGGCAGCGCCTATTATCGATGTCAATACTATCGATATGAGCAAGGTTTATCTCAAATCTCGTTATGATAAGGGAGAAGCCGCTTATCTCAACGCTCCTATGACCAAGCAGGAGTTTATGGATTTCCATGAAGCCTTGGTCAATGCAGAAGAAGCACCGCTCAATTCCTTTGAAAAAGAAAAGTACTTTGAAGGCTGTATGCCTATCGAAGTTATGGCCAAACGTGGCATTAAAACTATGCTTTATGGTCCTATGAAACCAGTCGGTTTGGAGTATCCAGACGACTATACAGGACCTCGTGATGGAGAATTTAAAGCACCTTATGCGGTTGTGCAACTTCGTCAGGATAATGCAGCTGGTAGCCTCTACAATATTGTTGGTTTCCAGACCCACCTCAAATGGGGAGAACAAAAGCGTGTCTTCCAAATGATTCCAGGTCTTGAAAATGCTGAGTTTGTTCGCTATGGTGTTATGCACCGCAATTCTTATATGGATTCACCAAATCTTCTTGAACAGACTTACCGTTCTAAGAAACAACCAAATCTCTTCTTTGCTGGTCAGATGACGGGTGTAGAAGGCTATGTTGAGTCCGCAGCGTCAGGCGTAGTTGCGGGAATTAACGCAGCTCGTCTTTTCAAGGGAGAAAGCGAGGCTATTTTCCCAGAGACGACGGCTATCGGAAGCTTAGCTCATTACATCACCCATGCGGACAGCAAACATTTCCAACCAATGAATGTCAACTTCGGGATTATCAAGGAGTTGGAAGGCGAGCGTATCCGTGATAAGAAGGCTCGTTATGAAAAAATTGCAGAGCGTGCCCTTAACGATTTAGAGGAATTTTTAACAGTCTAATTTTTTTGAAAGAATTGCTCATGATACTATAAAAATCTTAGAAATTGTGATAAAATAGGTAGGATAAAAAAAGGAGAGTGAAAATGGCGAATCCCAAGTATAAACGTATTTTAATCAAGTTATCAGGTGAAGCCCTTGCCGGTGAACGTGGCGTAGGGATT
This sequence comes from Streptococcus mitis SK597, assembly GCF_000148545.1. GTDB lineage: Bacteria > Bacillota > Bacilli > Lactobacillales > Streptococcaceae > Streptococcus > Streptococcus mitis_C. The sequence continues at coordinate 30,254 of NZ_AEDV01000044.1, forward strand.
GATATCCAAACAGTTCAAACAATCGCAAAAGAGATTCAAGAAGTTCATAGCTTAGGTATCGAAATTGCCCTTGTTATCGGTGGAGGAAATCTCTGGCGTGGAGAACCTGCTGCAGAAGCAGGAATGGACCGCGTTCAGGCAGATTACACAGGAATGCTTGGGACTGTTATGAATGCTCTTGTGATGGCAGATTCATTGCAACAAGTTGGTGTCGATACGCGTGTGCAAACTGCCATTGCTATGCAACAAGTGGCAGAGCCTTATGTCCGTGGACGTGCCCTTCGTCATCTTGAAAAAGGCCGTATCGTTATCTTTGGTGCTGGAATTGGTTCACCTTACTTCTCAACAGATACAACAGCGGCCCTTCGTGCAGCTGAAATCGAAGCGGATGCTATCCTTATGGCTAAAAATGGCGTAGATGGTGTTTACAATGCCGATCCCAAGAAGGACAAGACAGCTGTTAAATTTGAAGAATTGACCCACCGTGATGTTATCAATAAAGGTCTTCGTATCATGGACTCAACAGCTTCAACCCTCTCAATGGACAACGACATTGACTTGGTTGTCTTTAACATGAACCAACCAGGCAACATCAAACGTGTCGTATTTGGTGAAAATATCGGAACAACAGTTTCAAATAATATCGAAGAAAAGGAATAAGAAAGATTATGGCTAACGCAATTATTGAAAAAGCTAAAGAGAGAATGACCCAGTCTCACCAATCACTTGCTCGTGAATTTGGTGGTATCCGTGCAGGTCGTGCCAATGCAAGCTTGCTTGACCGTGTACATGTAGAATACTACGGAGTAGAAACTCCTCTTAACCAAATCGCTTCAATTACCATTCCAGAAGCGCGTGTTTTGTTGGTGACACCATTTGACAAGTCTTCATTGAAAGACATCGAACGTGCCTTGAACGCTTCTGATCTTGGTATCACACCAGCTAACGATGGTTCTGTGATTCGTTTGGTTATCCCTGCTCTTACAGAAGAAACTCGTCGTGACCTTGCTAAAGAAGTGAAGAAGGTTGGCGAAAATGCTAAAGTGGCTGTCCGCAATATCCGTCGCGATGCTATGGACGAAGCTAAGAAACAAGAGAAAGCAAAAGAAATCACTGAAGACGAATTGAAGACTCTTGAAAAAGACATTCAAAAAGTAACAGACGATGCTGTTAAACACATCGATGACATGACTGCCAATAAAGAAAAAGAACTTTTGGAAGTCTAAAATAAACAGAAAAACTCAGTTGGCATTGCTGGCTGAGTTTTATTCGAAAGAAGGAAATATGAATACAAATCTTGCAAGTTTTATCGTTGGACTCATCATCGATGAAAATGACCGTTTTTACTTTGTGCAAAAGGATGGCCAAACCTATGCGCTTGCCAAGGAAGAAGGTCAGCATACAGTGGGTGATACGGTTAAAGGTTTCGCCTACGCGGATATGAAGCAAAAACTCCGCTTGACGACTCTAGAAGTGACTGCTACTCAGGACCAATTTGGTTGGGGCCGTGTCACAGAAGTTCGTAAGGACTTGGGTGTTTTTGTGGATACAGGACTTCCTGACAAGGAAATTGTAGTGTCACTCGATATTCTCCCTGAGCTCAAGGAACTTTGGCCTAAGAAGGGCGACCAACTCTACATCCGTCTTGAAGTGGACAAGAAAGACCGTATCTGGGGACTCTTGGCTTATCAAGAAGACTTTCAACGTCTGGCTCGTCCTGCCTACAATAACATGCAGAACCAAAACTGGCCAGCCATTGTATACCGCCTCAAGTTGTCAGGAACTTTTGTTTACCTGCCAGAAAATAACATGCTTGGCTTTATCCATCCTAGCGAGCGCTATGCAGAGCCACGTTTGGGTCAAGTTTTAGATGCGCGTGTCATTGGTTTCCGTGAAGTGGACCGCACCTTGAACCTCTCCCTCAAACCACGTTCCTTTGAGATGTTGGAAAATGATGCTCAGATGATTTTGACCTACTTGGAAAGCAATGGTGGTTTCATGACCTTAAATGATAAGTCATCTCCAGACGACATCAAGGCAACCTTTGGCATTTCTAAAGGTCAGTTCAAGAAAGCTTTAGGTGGTCTTATGAAGGCTGGTAAAATCAAGCAAGACCAGTTTGGGACAGAGTTGATCTAGGGTGACTTATGAGAAAATCATTTTACACTTGGCTCATGACCGAGCGCAATCCTAAAAGTAACAGTCCCAAAGCTATCTTGGCAGACCTAGCTTTTGAAGAGTCATCTTTCCCAAAACACACAGATGATTTTGATGAGGTGAGTCGCTTTTTGGAAGAACATGCCAGTTTTTCTTTCAACCTAGGAGACTTTGACGCTATCTGGCAAGAATACTTAGAACACTAGACTTTATTCATTAGGTTTGGGCTAGTAATTTATCCATCCCTTTGCTATAATAAAAAGAAATAAAAGGATTAGAGAGGTTCTTTATTTGAAGGAACATTCAATTGACATTCAACTGAGTCATCCAGATGACCTGTTTCATCTTTTTGGTTCCAATGAACGCCATCTTCGTTTGATGGAAGAAGAGCTTGATGTGGTGATTCATGCTCGTACGGAGATTGTGCAGGTTTTGGGAGAAGAGACTGCCTGTGAGGAAGCCCGTCAGGTTATTCAGGCTTTGATGGTCTTGGTAAATCGTGGGATGACCGTTGGTACGCCAGATGTGGTGACTGCAATTAGCATGGTCAAAAACGATGAAATTGATAAGTTTGTCGCCCTTTACGAAGAAGAAATCATCAAAGATAATACAGGGAAGCCTATCCGTGTCAAAACACTGGGTCAAAAACTTTATGTGGATAGTGTTAAACATCATGATGTAACCTTTGGAATCGGACCCGCAGGGACAGGGAAGACCTTTCTTGCAGTGACCTTGGCAGTGACTGCCCTTAAACGTGGGCAAGTCAAACGGATTATCTTAACACGTCCAGCGGTGGAAGCAGGAGAGAGTCTAGGTTTTCTTCCGGGTGATCTTAAGGAGAAAGTGGATCCTTACCTTCGACCTGTTTATGATGCCTTGTATCAGATTCTGGGAAAAGACCAGACGACTCGTCTCATGGAGCGTGAAATTATCGAAATCGCCCCCCTTGCCTATATGCGTGGACGAACCTTGGATGATGCCTTTGTCATTCTCGATGAGGCGCAAAATACGACTATCATGCAGATGAAGATGTTTTTGACTCGTTTAGGTTTTAATTCTAAGATGATTGTCAATGGAGATATCAGTCAGATTGACTTGCCACATAACATCAAATCCGGTTTGATTGATGCCCAAGAAAAGCTCAAGAACATTCACCAGATTGACTTTGTTCATTTTTCAGCCAAGGATGTGGTTCGCCATCCAGTTGTCGCTCAGATTATCCGAGCTTATGAACCAGCTCCAGTTAAAAAAGAAGAGAGTGAAGAATTAGAGTCTCAATCTCTGTCTGAAGGATAGCTCTTTTGTACTTAAAGTTATCTCAATGCTAAGTCTATAGTAGATTGAAGTTAGAATAGTACGTCGTGACTGCTAAAATATTTCTATAAATTAATTTGACTTTCCTGATTTATTTGTTTATATCTTATCTCAATATACTATAAGTTTGCTTTTTAAATGTTTCATTCAATATCCTTGTATTAGATTAGAAAGGTTTCAAGTGGAAGAAATATATGGAATCAATCTTTTTAAAACTAGTTCAGTATCCAATAGTCGAGACTGAGCGTTTATTGCTTAGACCTGTAACCTTGGATGATGCGGAAGCTATGTTTGAGTATGCCTCGGATAAGGATAATACACGTTACACTTTTCTAACCAATCAAAATGTAGAAGAAACTAAAAATAATATTGCTCAGTTCTACTTGGCCAATCCCTTGGGACGTTGGGGGATCGAATTAAAAGATAACGGCAAATTTATTGGAACCATTGACTTGCACAAGATTGATCCTGTTCTTAAGAAGGCAGCTATTGGCTACATTATCAATAAAAAGTATTGGAATCAAGGATTAACGACAGAAGCCAACCGTGCTGTGATTGAGCTGGCTTTTGAGAAGATTGGAATGAATAAGTTGACTGCCCTTCACGATAAGGACAATCCTGCATCAGGAAAGGTTATGGAGAAATCAGGAATGCGTTTTTCCCACGAAGAAGCTTATGCTTGTATGGACCAGCATGAAGAAGGCCGAATCGTGACCAGAGTTCATTATGTCTTGACCAAGGAAGACTATTTTGCAAATAAATAAGCAGTTGAGAAGAAATTTTCAACTGTTTTTTCTTCCTCTTACGAATAATCTAAGAGAGGAGAAAATATGGAAGCAATTATCGAGAAAATCAAAGAGTATAAAATCATTGTCATCTGTACTGGTCTGGGCTTGTTTGTAGGAGGATTTTTTCTGCTAAAGCCAGCTCCACCAACACCTGTCAAGGAAACGAACTTACAGGCAGAAGTTGCAGCTGTTTCCAAGGATTCATCGACCGAAAAGGAAGTGAAGGAAGTGAAGGAAGAACCGGTTGAACAAGATATGATTACAGTAGATGTAAAAGGTGCTGTTAAATCACCAGGGATTTATGATTTGCCGGTAGGTAGTCGGGTCAATGATGCCGTTCAGAAGGCTGGTGGCTTGACAGAGCAAGCAGACAGTAAGTCGCTCAATCTAGCACAGAAAGTTAGTGATGAGGCTCTGGTTTACGTTCCATCTAAGGGAGAAGAAGTAGCTAGTCAACAGGCAGGTTCTGGAGTGGCTTCTTCAACAAGTAAAGAAAAGAAGGTCAATCTCAACAAGGCCAGTCTGGAAGAACTCAAGCAGGTCAAGGGACTGGGAGGAAAACGAGCTCAGGATATTATCGACCATCGTGAAACAAATGGGAAATTCAAGTCGGTCGATGAACTCAAGAAGGTCTCTGGCATTGGTGCTAAAACGATAGAAAAGTTAAAAGACTATGTTACAGTGGATTAAGAATTTCTCTATTCCCCCAATTTACCTGAGTTTTCTATTACTCTGGCTTTACTATGCTATTTTCTCAGCATCCTATCTTGCTTTGTTGGGCTTTGTTTTTCTGCTAGTTTGTCTCCTTATTCAGTTTCCTTGGAAACCTGCTGGAAAAGTTCTAGTTATTTGCGGAATCTTTGCCTTCTGGTTTCTGTTTCAAAATTGGCAACAGAGTCAAGCTAGTCAAAACCTAGCGGATTCTGTTGAAAGGGTACGGATTTTACCTGACACTATTAAAGTTAATGGTGATAGTCTATCCTTTCGTGGCAAGGCTGATGGACGCATTTTTCAAGTCTATTATAAACTCCAGTCCGAAGAGGAGAAAGAAGCCTTTCAAACCTTAACAGACCTTCATGAGATAGAACTAGAAGGAAAACTTTCGGAGCCAGACGGGCAGAGAAATTTTGGTGGTTTTGACTACAAAGCTTATTTGAAGACTCAAGGGATTTACCAGACACTGACTATCAAGAGTATCAAGTCACTTCAAAAGGTTGGCAGTTGGAATGTAGGTGAAAACCTGTCCAGTTTACGTCGAAAGGCTGTAGTTTGGATTAAGACGCATTTTCCAGATCCTATGCGCAATTACATGACGGGGCTTCTATTAGGACATCTGGACACAGATTTTGAGGAGATGAATGAGCTTTATTCCAGTCTAGGAATTATCCACCTCTTTGCCTTGTCTGGCATGCAGGTAGGATTTTTCATGGATGGCTTTAAGAAACTTCTCTTGCGATTGGGCTTGACCCAAGAAAAGTTGAAATGGCTGACCTATCCCTTTTCTCTTATCTATGCAGGGCTGACAGGATTTTCAGCATCAGTTATTCGCAGTCTTTTGCAAAAGTTACTGGCTCAACATGGTGTTAAGGGCTTGGACAATTTTGCCCTGACGGTGCTTATACTCTTTATCATCATGCCCAACTTTTTCCTGACCGCAGGAGGAGTTTTGTCATGTGCTTATGCTTTTATCTTGACTATGACCAGCAAAGAAGGGGAGGGACTTAAGGCTATTGCCAGAGAAAGTCTGGTTATTTCTTTGGGAATATTACCCATTCTATCCTTCTATTTTGCGGAATTTCAACCTTGGTCCATCCTATTGACCTTTGTCTTTTCCTTTCTATTTGACATGGTCTTCTTACCGCTCTTGTCTATCTTATTTGCCATTTCCTTTCTCTATCCAGTCATTCAGCTGAATTTTATCTTTGAATGGTTGGAGGACATTATTCGCTTGGTATCGCAGGTGGCAAGCAGGCCGCTGGTCTTTGGACAGCCCAATTCATGGCTGTTGATGCTACTATTAATTTCCTTGGCTTTGGTCTATGATTTGAGGAAAAACATTAAAAGGCTAGCAGTGTTGAGCTTATTGATTACAGGGCTCTTTTGCTTGACCAAGCATCCATTGGAAAATGAAATTACCATGCTGGATGTTGGGCAAGGGGAAAGTATTTTCCTACGGGATGTAACTGGTAAGACCATTCTCATAGATGTAGGTGGCAAGGTAGAATCTGGTAAGAAAATCGAAAAATGGCAAGAAAGGACGACGACCAGCAATGCACAGAGAAGCTTGATACCCTATCTTAAAAGTCGAGGAGCGGTCAAGATTGACCAGCTAATTTTGACCAATACAGATAAGGAGCATGTTGGAGATTTGTTGGAGGTGACCAAGGCTTTTCATGTAGGGGAGATTTTAGTATCAAAAGGAAGTCTGAAACAGAAGCAATTTGTAGCAGAACTACAGGCGACTCAAACCAAGGTTCGTAGTGTGTCAGTGGGAGAGAACCTTCCAATTTTTGGAAGTCAGTTAGAAGTCCTATCTCCAAGGAAAATGGGAGATGGAAATCATGAAGATTCTCTGGTTCTGTATGGGAAACTCTTGGATAAGTATTTTCTTTTCACAGGAAATTTGGAGGAGAAAGGAGAGAAGGACTTGTTGAAGCAGTATCCTGACCTAGAGGTGGATGTTTTGAAAGCTAGCCAACATGGCTCTAAAAAATCATCAAGTTCAGCCTTTCTAGAACAACTCAAACCAGAGTTTACTCTCATCTCAGTTGGAAAGAACAATCGAACCAAACTCCCCCATCAGGAAACTTTGACACGACTGGAAGGTATCAATAGCAAAGTATATCGAACTGACCAGCAAGGAGCTATACGCTTTAAAGGGTGGAATAGTTGGAAAATCGAAACGGTTGGTTAATTTTTCCTTCTAAAGGTGAATTTCAAGTTCAAGTTAGCCATCAAGAAGTCTTCTCTGGGTGACTTGTAGTTCAAGCATTTTTTAGGATAGTTATTAATCCAATTTTCGATGAATGCGACTTCTTTGGGAGTCGTTTTCTTAGTTCCCTTAGGTAACCATCTACGAATGAGCCTGTTGTGATTCTCATTAGTTCCCCTTTCCCAAGAGGCATAGGGGTGTGCATAATAGATATGTTCCTTAGAAAACACATCAGACAATCGGTTGAATTCCGTTCCATTATCTGCCGTAATGGATAGAATCTTGTGTTGTTTTAAGATGAGTTTTAGAGCCTGATTGACCGCCTCAGCGCTTTTATTTGGAATCAATCGGATAATCTGATGCCTACTCCTTCGATCAGTTAAGACTAGTAAACAATAGTTTTTCGCTCTTGTAAGTAGAACCGTATCAATCTCATAATGCCCATTTCCCAATCGCAGATTGATAACTTCAGGACGCTGTTCGATAGACTGACCAGCGGGTTTAAAATTGGTGCTAGCCTGTTTCTTAGTAGTTTTTCCTTTTCTAGGATACAGGAGGTTCTGTTTGGTTAACCCCAATTTTCCATGATGAATCCAGTAGTAGATGGTAGAAATGCCCACGTTAACCTCCTTAGCCTTGACCATCATTTCATGAGAAAACTTTTGATTATGATAGCGGAGAATCTTTTCCTTTAGTTCTTTGGTTAAGCTTGATTTCTTGACCGAGTGCTTGCGATTGCTTTCATAAGCTTGTTGAGCATAGTCGGCAGAATAAACCTTTTTGAAGCGCCCTTTTCCAACACATTGTAGAATTGTCCCGCGCTTGATTTCAGTGTGGATAGTTTGAGGAGCTTTTCCAAGTAGAGAAGGAATTTTTCTATTTGATTTCCCTTCTTTTGATTAAGCGACGGCTATCGATTGTCAAATGTTTGCCTTTTGTAGTATAATTGTCTTGCATCTCTGTGCCTTTCTTGTGTTTGTGGTTGAACAACAAGTATAACACAGAGGTGTTTTCTTATGCCTAAATTAGCTTTCATTTGGTAAGAGGAACCCTTGAAGCTGTTTTGTCAGCTAAACCAAGGCTAGTCTTAGCCTTGGCTCGCCAGCCTAACAGCATCAAGCCTCTTATCAAATGAAATCGAAGACTAGCTATCAGCTAGTTGAACCATCTAATTTTTAGGAGGGCTGGGTGGCTAACTTCATTATAGAACACTATTTTTTCCTTCTAAACCAACTTTTCTTCTATATATAGGAGCTAAGTCTTGACAGTTATGACAAAATGGTTTACACTTTATAAAGTTTATTACTTTGAAAAGGTGTGATACTGTGGCTACGGCAACAAAAAAGAAAAAATCAACAGTTAAAAAAAATCTAGTAATCGTGGAGTCGCCTGCTAAGGCCAAGACGATTGAAAAATATTTAGGCAGAAACTACAAGGTTTTAGCCAGTGTCGGGCATATCCGTGATTTGAAGAAATCCAGTATGTCCGTCGATATTGAAAATAATTATGAACCGCAATATATCAATATCCGAGGAAAAGGCCCTCTCATCAATGACTTGAAAAAAGAAGCTAAAAAAGCTAATAAAGTCTTTCTGGCGAGTGACCCGGACCGTGAAGGAGAAGCGATTTCTTGGCATTTGGCCCATATTCTCAACTTGGATGAAAATGATGCCAACCGTGTGGTCTTCAATGAAATCACCAAGGATGCGGTCAAAAATGCTTTTAAAGAACCTCGTAAAATTGATATGGATTTGGTCGATGCCCAACAGGCTCGTCGTGTCCTAGACCGCTTGGTAGGATATTCGATTTCGCCTATTTTGTGGAAGAAGGTCAAGAAGGGCTTGTCAGCAGGTCGCGTTCAGTCTATTGCGCTTAAGTTAATCATTGACCGTGAGAATGAAATTAATGCCTTCCAACCAGAAGAATATTGGACAATTGATGGTGTCTTTAAAAAGGGAACCAAGCAATTTCAGGCTTCCTTCTATGGAGTAGATGGTAAAAAGCTAAAACTGACTAGTAATGATGAGGTCAAGGAAGTCTTATCTCGTCTGACTAGTAAAGATTTTTCAGTAGATCAGGTGGATAAGAAAGAGCGCAAACGTAATGCTCCATTACCCTATACTACTTCATCTATGCAGATGGATGCTGCCAATAAAATTAATTTCCGTACTCGAAAGACCATGATGGTTGCCCAACAGCTTTATGAAGGGATTAATATTGGTTCTGGTGTGCAAGGTTTAATTACCTATATGCGTACTGATTCGACTCGTATCAGTCCAGTAGCGCAGAACGAAGCAGCAAGTTTCATTACGGACCGTTTTGGTAGCAAGTATTCTAAGCATGGTAGCAAGGTCAAAAATGCTTCAGGAGCTCAGGATGCCCACGAGGCTATTCGTCCTTCTAGTGTCTTTAATACACCGGAAAGCATCGCTAAGTATCTGGACAAGGATCAGCTCAAGCTTTATACTCTTATCTGGAATCGTTTTGTAGCGAGTCAGATGACAGCAGCTGTCTTTGATACCATGGCTGTTAAATTGTCTCAAAATGGGGTTCAATTTGCTGCCAATGGTAGTCAGGTTAAGTTTGATGGTTATCTTGCCATTTATAATGATTCTGATAAGAATAAGATGTTACCAGATATGGCTGTTGGAGATGTAGTCAAGCAAGTTAATAGCAAACCAGAGCAACATTTCACTCAACCGCCTGCTCGTTATTCCGAAGCGACACTGATCAAGACCTTGGAGGAAAATGGGGTTGGACGTCCGTCAACCTACGCACCAACCATTGAAACTATTCAGAAACGTTATTATGTTCGCCTTGCAGCCAAACGTTTTGAACCAACAGAGTTGGGAGAAATTGTTAACAAGCTCATCGTTGAATATTTCCCAGATATCGTAAACGTAACCTTTACAGCTGAAATGGAAGGCAAACTAGATGATGTCGAAGTCGGAAAAGAGCAGTGGCAACGTGTTATTGATGCCTTTTACAAACCTTTCTCTAAAGAGGTCGCCAAGGCTGAAGAAGAAATGGAAAAAATCCAAATCAAGGATGAACCAGCTGGATTTGACTGTGAAGTGTGTGGCAGTCCAATGGTCATTAAACTTGGTCGTTTTGGTAAGTTCTACGCTTGTAGCAATTTCCCAGATTGCCGTCATACCCAAGCAATCGTGAAAGAGATTGGTGTTGAGTGTCCAAGTTGTCATCAGGGACAAATCATTGAACGCAAAACCAAACGTAATCGCCTCTTCTATGGTTGCAATCGCTATCCAGAATGTGAATTTACCTCTTGGGATAAGCCTGTTGGTCGTGACTGTCCAAAATGTGGCAACTTCCTCATGGAGAAAAAAGTCCGTGGTGGTGGCAAGCAGGTTGTTTGTAGCAAGGGTGACTACGAAGAAGAAAAGATTAAATAAGAGGAGAGTCCTGAAAGTGAATTTCAGGCTCTTTTTGGTTAGAACTTGACAAAATTCATCATTTTATGCGAAACTAGAAGAAGATTATTTTATACTCAATGAAAATCAAAGAGCAAACTAGAAACTAACCGCAGGTTGCTCAAAGCACTGCTTTGAGGTTACAGATAAGACTGACGAAATCAGGAACCATACCTACGTCAAGGCGACGTTGATGCGGTTTGAAGAGATTTTCGAAGAGTATTAACTAGGAGAAGTTATGCGTATTATTTATCTAATTATTGGTTTTTTATCACTGGCCTTGGCTATTGTTGGGGTTGTTTTACCCTTGTTGCCTACAACACCTTTTCTTTTACTGTCTATTGCTTGTTTCTCTAGAAGTTCCAAGCGCTTCGAAGATTGGCTTTATCATACCAAACTCTATCAAGCATATGTGGCTGATTTTCGCGAGACTAAGTCTATTGCGCGTGAACGTAAGAAAAAAATCATCGTTTCTATCTACATCTTGATGGGAATTTCCATTTATTTTGCCCCTCTTTTACCGGTCAAAATCGGTCTAGGAGCCTTGACCATCTTTATTACCTATTATCTCTTCAAGGTCATTCCAGACAAAGAATAGTTAAAATAGTAGTTATTTGCCTTGATAAAATTGAAAGCATATTCACAACAATATGATATAATAAATTTAAAGTAATCTTCAAGGAGAATCAAATGATTTACGAATTTTGTGCTGAAAATGTGACCTTGCTTGAAAAAGCGATGCAGGCTGGAGCTCGTCGAATCGAACTTTGTGACAATCTAGCAGTTGGTGGGACAACTCCCAGCTATGGAGTGACCAAGGCAGCGGTTGAACTGGCGGCTAACTATGAAACGACTATCATGACCATGATTCGTCCCCGTGGTGGCGATTTTGTCTATAATGAACTAGAAATTGCTATCATGCTAGAAGATATTCGTTTGACTGCTCAGGCTGGAAGTCAAGGAGTTGTATTTGGGGCTTTAACTGCTGAGAAGAAGTTGGATAAGGCTAATCTTGAGAAGTTAACTGCTGCATCAAAAGGGATGGAAATTGTCTTCCACATGGCCTTTGATGAATTGAGTGATGAAGACCAGTTGGAGGCTATTGACTGGCTCAGCCAAGCCGGTGTCACTCGTATCTTAACTCGTGCTGGTGAGTCTGGCGATTCACTAGAGAAACGTTTTGCTCATTATCACAGAATTTTGGAGCATGCTAAAGGTAAGATTGAAATTCTACCAGGTGGGGGGATTGACCTTGACAACCGTCAAACCTTTATCGACCAGCTAGGTGTGACACAATTGCATGGTACCAAGGTTGTCTTTTAAAAAATAGAAAGGAACTGCTAGCTTTTGGTAGCAGTTTTCACTTATGTTTGAAATTTTTAAATCCTATCAGTTTAATCAAGAAAAGGCTCATGCTTTTGGTTTTGTAGAAAATAGTGGAGTCTGGACCTACAGTTGTAAGATTTTGGAGGGTGATTTTGTCATGACTGTGTCTATCACTGCTGATAATGTGAACTTTCAAGTCTTTGATCAGGAAACGGGTGATCTCTATCCTCAAGTCCATATGGAAAGTATGAGGGGAAGTTTTGTAGGAAGTGTCCGTGAGGCTTGTTTGGAGATTCTTTACCAGATTCGGAAGGCTTGTTTTGAGGTACAGGATTTTATCTGCCCTCAGACTAAGCGAATCATGACTCAAGTTCAGGAAAAGTATGGTAATCAGTTGGAGTATTTGTGGGAGAAATCGCCTGATACGGCAGTGTTAAGACATGAAGGCAATAAAAAATGGTATGCTGTTTTGATGAGAATACCTTGGGATAGGCTAGATAAGGGCAGAGAAGGATTAGTGGAAGCAGTCAATCTCAAACATGACCAAGTAGCTTACTTACTTTCACAAAAGGGCATTTATCCAGCTTTTCATATGAACAAACGCTACTGGATTAGTGTGGCGCTTGATGATACTTTATCAGATGAAGAAGTACTGGAATTGATAGAAAGAAGTTGGAATTTAACTTCTAAAAAATGAAACATTTCAAGGATTTTCAATAATTTTCAATTAGCTAAATATTCTATACTGAAGAAATTTTCAGAAAATATTTGATTTTTTCTTGACAAGTGCTTTTGCCTATGCTAAAATACTAAACAAGATATCAAACGAAGGAGAAAGTCAAACATGAGAACAGCTAAGTTTAATCAATTTGCTTTGTTGTTGAGGTACTCGGGCTAGTGCAAAAAGCATTAGTCCTGTTTGGCTTACCAAGCGGGAGTGAATCAACATCTCGCTTGGACTTCTAAGCGAGATGTTTTTTTAAAAACCACATTTGGAAAAGGGGAAATCTTATGCGTAAAATTGAATTTTTTGATACAAGTCTTCGTGATGGGGAACAAACACCTGGTGTTAACTTTTCAATAAAGGAAAAAGTTTCCATTGCAAGACAGCTGGAGAAATGGGGAATTTCTGTAATTGAAGCTGGTTTTCCGGCTGCTAGTCCAGATTCATTTACGGCAGTGCAGGAGATTGCTAAGGTCTTGAAGAAAACTGCAGTGACAGGTTTGGCTCGCTCTGTCAAGTCTGATATCGATGCATGTTATGAGGCCCTCAAGGACGCCAAGTATCCACAAGTTCATGTCTTTATTGCTACCAGTCCCATTCATCGTAAGTATAAACTTAATAAGAGCAAGGAAGAGATTTTGGAAGCTATTAAGGAACATGTTTCTTATGCTCGCTCTAAGTTTGAAGTAGTCGAATTCTCTCCTGAGGATGCGACTAGAACAGAGTTGGATTTCCTCTTACAAGTCGTTCAAACAGCGGTTGATGCAGGGGCGTCTTATATCAATATCCCTGACACAGTTGGCTTTACGACTCCAGAAGAGTTTGCCCGTATCTTTGATCACTTGACTGAAAATGTTAAATCAGATCATAAAGTTGTCTTTGGTGTCCACTGTCACGATGATCTCGGTATGGCAACTGCAAATACTTTGACAGCAATTAAACACGGTGCTGGACGTGTCCAGGGAACTATTAATGGTATCGGTGAACGCGCAGGTAATGTTGCTCTTGAGGAAGTAGCTGTTGCTTTGAAGATTCGTGAGGATTTCTTCCAAGTAACTAGTGATATTGTTTTGAATGAAACAATCAATACGTCAGAAATGGTTTCTCGCTTCTCTGGTATTCCAGTTCCTAAAAACAAGGCTGTAGTTGGTGGTAATGCCTTTTCTCACGAATCTGGTATTCACCAAGATGGAGTTCTTAAAAATCCTCTTACTTATGAGATTATCACCCCTGAATTGGTTGGTGTTAAGAGTAATAGTCTTCCGCTTGGAAAATTGTCTGGTCGCCATGCCTTTGTCGAGAAACTAAGAGAATTAGCCTTAGATTTTACAGAAGAGGACATCAAACCACTCTTCGCTAAGTTCAAGGCTCTGGCAGATAAGAAACAAGAAATCACAGATGCAGATATTCGTGCGCTGGTCGCTGGAACTATGGTTGAAAACCCAGAAGGCTTCCACTTTGATGATTTACAACTGCAAACTCATGCAGATAATGACATTGAAGCACTTGTTAGCCTAGCCAATATGGATGGTGAGAAAGTCGAGTTTAATGCGACAGGGCAAGGTTCCGTTGAAGCGATTTTTAACGCTATCGATAAGTTCTTTAACCAATCCGTCCGCTTGGTGTCTTACACTATTGACGCGGTGACAGATGGAATTGATGCCCAAGCTCGGGTCTTGGTCACTGTTGAAAACAGAGATACAGAAACTATCTTTAACGCAGCAGGGCTTGATTTCGATGTACTGAAAGCATCTGCTATTGCCTACATCAATGCTAATACCTTTGTTCAAAAAGAGAATGCTGGTGAGATGGGACGTAGCGTTTCCTATCGCGATATGCCTAGTGTGTAAAGGAGAAGGCTATGACAAAGAAAATAGTAGCTCTAGCAGGGGACGGAATTGGCCCAGAAATCATGGAGGCTGGTTTAGAGGTTCTGGAGGCTCTAGCTGAAAAAACAGGTTTTGACTATGAAATAGACAGACGCCCTTTTGGAGGTGCAGGTATTGATGCTGCAGGTCATCCCTTACCTAGTGAAACTCTCAAGGCATGTAGAGAAGCAGATGCCATTCTCCTAGCGGCTATCGGTAGTCCTCAGTATGATGACGCAGCGGTTCGGCCTGAACAAGGCTTGCTAGCTCTCCGTAAGGAACTCAATCTTTACGCTAATATTCGCCCTGTAAAAATCTTTGACAGTCTCAAGCATTTGTCACCACTTAAACCAGAACGAATTGCTGGTGTAGACTTTGTTGTGGTGCGTGAGTTGACAGGTGGGATTTACTTTGGGGATCATATCCTTGAAGAGCGCAAAGCGCGTGATATCAACGACTATAGCTATGAGGAAGTGGAGCGGATTATTCGCAAAGCCTTTGAAATCGCAAGAAATCGCAGAAAAATCGTTACTAGTATCGATAAGCAAAATGTTCTAGCGACCTCAAAACTCTGGCGGAAAGTAGCTGAGGAAGTCGCGCAGGATTTCCCAGATGTAACCTTGGAGCACCAGCTAGTCGACTCAGCTGCCATGCTTATGATTACCAATCCTGCCAAGTTTGATGTCATCGTGACGGAGAATCTTTTTGGAGATATTCTCTCGGATGAATCAAGCGTTCTATCTGGCACACTTGGGGTTATGCCATCAGCCAGTCATTCTGAAAATGGACCAAGTCTATATGAGCCCATTCACGGTTCAGCTCCTGATATTGCAGGTCAAGGAATTGCTAATCCTATCTCCATGATTTTATCAGTGGCCATGATGTTGAGAGATAGTTTTGGTCGTTATGAGGATGCAGAGCGTATTGAGCGTGCTGTTGAAGCTAGTTTAGCGGCTGGCATTTTAACAAGAGATATAGGTGGACAGGCTTCGACTAAGGAAATGACAGAAGCTATTATTGCAAGGTTATGAAATTAGACGAAAAAATTACTCTAGTCCTTTTGATTTGGAATGTCATGGTTTTCTTGACTTATGGTATTGACAAATCTAAGGCAAGGAGAAGAGCTTGGCGCATCCCAGAGAAAATCTTACTCATTTTAGCCTTTGCTTGTGGTGGTTTTGGTGCCTGGCTAGCAGGAATCATTTTTCACCACAAGACTCGAAAATGGCACTTTAAAACAGTTTGGTTTCTTGGGATGGTGACTACACTAGTAGCTTTATATGTTATTTGGAGGTAATGGATGGCAGGAAAATCGATTTTTGATAAATTATGGGACCGTCATGTCATCACAGGAGAAGAGGGGCAGCCCCAACTCATGTATGTGGATCAGCACTATATTCATGAAGTGACCAGTCCTCAGGCTTTTCAAGGATTACGAGATGCAGAGCGCAGATTGAGACGACCAGACTTGACATTTGGAACCTTTGACCACAATGTCCCGACGGTCAATATCTACGATATTCGAGATGTCATTTCCAAGGCGCAAATTGATAAGCTTGCTGAAAATGTTGAGGAGTTTGGGATTGAACATGCGGCCCACGGTTCTGAAAAGCAGGGGATTGTTCATATGGTTGGTCCAGAAACAGGAAGAACTCAACCAGGAAAATTCATTGTCTGTGGAGACAGCCATACGGCGACTCACGGAGCTTTCGGAGCAATCGCCTTTGGAATTGGAACTAGTGAGGTCGAACATGTCTTTGCGACACAGACCCTCTGGCAGGTCAAACCCAAGAAAATGCTGGTGGAATTCACAGGAGTTCCTCAAAAGGGAGTTTATTCCAAGGACTTTATTTTAGCCTTGATTGCCAAGTACGGCGTTGCTTGTGGTGTTGGCTATGTGGTGGAATATCGTGGACAAGCGATTGATGCACTAAGCATGGAAGAGCGAATGACCATCTGCAATATGTCCATCGAGTTTGGCTCTAAGATGGGAATTATGAATCCAGATCAAACCACCTATGACTATCTCAAAGGACGCGAGTGTGTTCCAGAGAATTTCGAGGAGGCTGTGGCGGATTGGAAAACAATTGTCAGTGATGAGGATGCTGTTTATGATAAGGTTATCCGGATGGATGTCTCAGACCTTGCTCCTATGGTGACCTGGGGAACCAACCCTGCTATGGGGGTTGACTTTGACAGTAGTTTCCCAGAAATTAAGGATATGAATGATGAACGAGCCTACAATTACATGGATTTGGAGCCTGGTCAAAAGCCAGCAGATATTGAATTAGGCTATATCTTTATCGGTTCTTGTACCAATGCTCGTCTCAGCGACTTGCAACTGGCTGCGCGATTTGTCAAAGGGAAGAAAATAGCTCCTAACTTAACGGCTATCGTGGTTCCGGGCTCTCGTCCTGTCAAACGAGCTGCGGAGAAATTAGGCTTGGATAAAGTTTTCTTAGATGCTGGCTTTGAATGGAGAGACCCAGGTTGCTCTATGTGCCTAGGAATGAATCCAGACAAGGTTCCTGATGGTGTCCACTGCGCCTCAACCAGCAACCGCAACTTTGAAGACAGACAGGGATTTGGTGCTAAGACCCACCTCTGCAGTCCAGCCATGGCAGCTGCGGCAGCTATCGCAGGGCGCTTTGTAGATGTTCGGCAAATGCCAGAAGCCCAGTAAGGAGAGGATATGGAGAAATTTACAGTTTATACGGGAACGACTGTTCCTCTCATGAATGATAACATCGACACTGACCAAATCCTACCCAAGCAGTTTCTCAAGTTGATTGATAAAAAAGGCTTTGGTAAGTACCTCATGTATGCTTGGCGTTATCTGGACGACAAGTATACTGAGGATCCAGGGTTTGTCTTTAATCGACCTGAATATCGGAAAGCAACTATCCTCATCTCAGGTGATAACTTTGGGGCAGGTTCTTCGAGGGAACACGCAGCTTGGGCTTTAGCGGACTATGGTTTTAAGGTCGTGATTGCAGGGTCTTTTGGGGATATTCATTACAATAATGAACTCAATAATGGCATGTTGCCTATTGTTCAGCCGAGAGAGGTTCGAGAGAAACTAGCCCAGCTACAACCAAGTGACCAGGTAACTGTGGACTTGGAACAACAAAAAATCATCTCACCAATTGGAGAATTCACTTTTGAAATCGATAGCGAGTGGAAACACAAGCTCTTAAATGGTTTGGATGATATCGGTATTACCTTGCAGTATGAAGATTTGATTGCTGCTTATGAAAAACAACGACCAGCCTACTGGCAGGATTAGAAGAAAAATAGAAAAGGAAATAGAACTATGACAAAACACATTCAATGGAACGGAACACTTTCACAAGAAGGATATGACATTTTAAAAGGTGAGGGTGGATGTATCGTTTGCCCTACTAAAGTTGGTTACATCATCATGACTAGTGATAAGGCTGGTCTTGAACGTAAGTTCGCAGCTAAAGAACGTAACCGTAACAAACCAGGTGTTGTTCTCTGCGGTAGCATGGATGAGCTTCGTGCTTTAGCACAACTTAACCCAGAAATTGAAGCCTTTTACCAAAAACATTGGGATGAAGATATTCTTCTTGGTTGTATCCTTCCTTGGAAACCAGAAGCCTTTGAAAAACTCAAAGCATACGGTGATGGCCGTGAAGAACTTATGACTGACGTGCGTGGTACTAGCTGTTTTGTTATCAAGTTTGGGAAAGCTGGTGAACAATTGGCTGCCAAACTTTGGGAAGAAGGCAAGATGGTTTATGCCTCATCAGCTAACCCATCTGGAAAAGGAAACCGTGGTAAGGTAGAAGGTATCGGAGAACGTATTGAAGGAGCTGTAGACCTTGTCATCGAAGCAGACGACTATGTGGCATCCATCCAACCTGACAAAACGATTGAAACTCGCTATGAGCAAGGCGTGATGGTGTCTATGGTCGATAAAGATGGCAAACTCATCCCAGAACAAGGGGGAGCACGATCAACTTCACCAGCTCCAGTTGTAATCCGTAAAGGGCTTGACATTGATAAGATTATGATGCACCTGTCAGATACCTTTAACTCATGGGACTACCGTCAGGGCGAGTATTATTAGAATGTAGAAGAAGTGGGGAGAAAATAATCTCTCCTCTTTATTTTGTCATTTACACAATAAAACCCGAACGATATATTTTAATTCATAAAATAATTTGACAAAAACTGTACTTTGGTTTATAATAAATTAAGGAAACGTCGGAAAAGACGTAGAGATGCGCAAGCATAGGTAGGTCATTACAAAAGAAACGAGACATCGATATGTTAAATGAATTTCCAATTTTTGATTACGAAGATATTCAATTGATTCCAAATAAATGTGTCATTAAAAGCCGTGCAGAAGCGGATACAAGTGTCACTCTAGGAAATCACACCTTTAAACTACCTGTTGTGCCAGCTAATATGCAGACGATTTTGGATGAAAATGTAGCAGAGCAACTGGCTAAAGGTGGTTACTTCTACATTATGCATCGTTTTGATGAGGCAGGGCGCATTCCTTTTATTAAACGCATGCACGATCAAGGGCTCATTGCTTCTATCTCTGTCGGTGTTAAGGATTATGAGTATGATTTTGTCAGCCAGCTCAAGGCTGATGCTCCTGAGTACATCACGATTGATATTGCCCATGGTCATGCGGATAGCGTGATTTCTATGATTCAACACATCAAGAAAGAATTGCCAGATACTTTTGTCATTGCTGGAAATGTGGGAACACCAGAAGCTGTGCGTGAATTGGAAAATGCTGGTGCGGATGCTACTAAGGTCGGAATTGGACCTGGTAAGGTTTGTATCACCAAGGTCAAGACTGGTTTTGGTACAGGTGGTTGGCAGTTGGCTGCTCTACGCTGGTGTGCTAAGGCTGCGCGTAAACCGATTATCGCTGATGGAGGAATTCGTACTCACGGTGATATTGCCAAGTCTATCCGATTCGGTGCCAGCATGGTTATGATTGGTTCCCTCTTTGCAGGACACATCGAAAGTCCAGGGAAAACGATTGAAGTCGATGGTGAACAATTCAAAGAGTACTACGGTTCAGCTTCACAATATCAAAAAGGTGCTTACAAAAATGTGGAGGGGAAACGCATCTTGCTTCCTGCTAAAGGTCATCTGCAAGACACTTTAACTGAGATGGAACAAGACCTTCAAAGTGCTATTTCTTATGCAGGTGGACGTCAGGTTGCTGACCTTAAACACGTTGATTATGTTATCGTGAAAAACTCAATCTGGAATGGGGATGCTTCCCACTAAGACGGGCTATCCGTCTAGAAAAAAACTTGTTATTAGAGCAAATTTCTGTTATAATAAAACAAGTTTCCACCTTTAGTGTAATGGATATCACGTAAGATTCCGGTTCTTGAGATGGGGGTTCGATTCCCTCAGGGTGGATGTAAACATCCTAAGAAAGCCTTTAAATAGGGCTTTTTTCTTTATTCTGACCCAAATTTGCTCCGAAAACTGAAAATCTTATTTTAAAGAATGCCCAAATGCTTTCCAGTCCCGTTTTAGAGTGACTCAGGGGGCTTTTTTTGATATAATAAAAAGGACTGTTATCAGTTAGAAAGAGGTTGGTATGAAAGAATTACAAACTGTACTAAAGAACCATTTTGCAATCGAATTTGCAGACAAAAATTTACTGGAAACTGCCTTTACTCATACGAGTTATGCCAATGAGCACCGCCTCTTAAAAATTTCACACAATGAGCGCTTGGAATTTTTAGGAGACGCTGTTCTACAGTTATTGATTTCAGAATATCTGTATAAAAAATATCCTAAAAAACCTGAGGGTGATTTGTCCAAACTCCGTGCCATGATTGTCCGCGAGGAGAGTTTGGCTGGTTTTGCGCGTGATTGCCAGTTTGATCAGTTTATCAAGCTGGGTAAGGGGGAAGAAAAATCTGGGGGGCGCAATCGTGATACCATTCTTGGTGATGCCTTTGAAGCCTTTCTTGGTGCCCTCCTTTTGGACAAGGATGTGGTCAAGGTCAAGGAATTTATCTATCAAGTCATGATTCCTAAGGTTGAAGCAGGCGAATTTGAGATGATTACAGACTACAAAACCCATCTCCAAGAGTTACTACAGGTCAATGGGGATGTGGCTATTCGTTATCAGGTGATTTCTGAAACGGGTCCTGCCCATGATAAGGTCTTTGATGTAGAAGTTCTTGTTGAAGGTAAGAGCATCGGTCAAGGTCAAGGTCGTTCTAAGAAATTAGCAGAGCAGGAAGCTGCTAAAAATGCCGTTGAGAAAGGTCTGGATTCATGTATTTAAAGGAAATCGAAATTCAGGGATTCAAGTCTTTTGCTGACAAGACCAAGGTCGTCTTTGACCAAGGTGTGACGGCAGTTGTTGGACCCAATGGATCTGGAAAGTCTAATATTACAGAAAGTCTGCGTTGGGCCTTGGGGGAGTCAAGTGTTAAGAGTCTCCGTGGGGGCAAGATGCCGGATGTCATCTTTGCTGGAACAGAAAGTCGCAAACCGCTCAATTATGCTTCTGTAGTTGTGACTTTGGATAATCATGACGGATTTATCAAGGATGCAGGTCAAGAAATCAGGGTAGAACGCCATATCTATCGTAGTGGAGATAGCGAATACAAGATTGACGGCAAGAAAGTCCGTCTGCGTGATATTCATGACCTTTTCTTAGATACTGGATTGGGACGAGATTCCTTCTCCATCATTTCCCAAGGGAAGGTTGAGGAGATTTTTAATTCCAAGCCTGAGGAACGCCGAGCTATTTTTGAAGAAGCTGCAGGAGTTTTAAAATACAAGACTCGTAGAAAAGAGACTGAGAGCAAATTGCAACAAACTCAGGATAATCTAGACCGCTTAGAGGACATTATCTACGAGTTGGACAATCAAATCAAGCCTCTTGAGAAGCAAGCTGAAAATGCTCGTAAGTTTCTAGACTTGGAAGGACAACGTAAGGCTATTTATTTAGACGTTCTGGTTGCTCAAATCAAGGAAAATAAGGTTGAACTAGACTCGACAGAAGAAGAGTTGGCTCAGGTTCAGGAACTCTTGACGAGCTACTACCAAAAGCGTGAAAAATTAGAAAAAGAAAATCAAACTCTTAAAAAGCAACGCCAAGATTTACAGGCTGAAATGGCCAAAGACCAGGGCGGTTTGATGGATTTGACCAGTCTGATTAGTGATTTAGAGAGAAAATTAGCCCTATCAAAATTAGAATCTGAACAAGTAGCCCTCAATCAACAGGAAGCACAAACTCGTTTGGCTGCTTTGGAGGATAAGAGAAATTTACTCAGCCAAGAAAAATCTGATAAAGAAAGCTCTTTAGCTCTGTTAGAGGAAAATCTAGTCCAAAATAATCAAAAACTCAATCGTTTAGAAGCTGAATTGCTGGCTTTTTCAGATGATCCTGATCAGATGATTGAGCTCTTGCGTGAACGCTTTGTCGCTCTTTTACAAGAAGAAGCAGATGTCTCGAACCAGTTGACCCGCATCGAGAATGAGTTGGAAAATAGTCGTCAGCTTTCTCAAAAACAAGCAGATCAACTACAAAAGCTCAAAGAACAACTGGCTACAGCTAAAGAGAAGGCTAGTCAGCAAAAAGAAGAGCTTGAAACTGCCAAGGAGCAGGTTCAAAAATTATTGGCCGACTACCAAGCTATTGCCAAGGAGCAAGAGGAGCAGAAAGCTTCCTATCAAGCTCAACAAAGTCAACTCTTTGACCGTCTGGATAATCTCAAAAACAAGCAGGCCAGAGCCCAAAGTTTGGAAAATATCCTTAGAAATCACAGTAACTTTTATGCAGGTGTTAAGAGTGTTCTCCAAGAAAAAGATCGCCTTGGTGGGATTATTGGTGCAGTCAGTGAGCACTTGACTTTTGATGTGCATTATCAAACTGCCCTAGAGATTGCCTTAGGGGCAAGTAGCCAGCATATCATCGTAGAAGATGAAGAGGCGGCAACCAAGGCCATTGATTTCCTTAAACGAAACAGAGCCGGTCGTGCAACCTTCCTTCCTTTGACAACAATCAAGGCTCGTACGATTTCTAGTCAGAATCAAGATGCTATCGCAGCAAGTCCAGGCTTCCTTGGCATGGCAGATGAGTTGGTGTCGTTTGATAAGAGACTAGAAGCCATTTTCAAGAATTTGCTAGCTACAACAGCTATTTTTGATACAGTAGAACATGCGCGTGAAGCTGCTCGACAAGTTCGTTATCAGGTTCGCATGGTGACATTGGATGGGACAGAGCTGCGTACAGGTGGTTCCTATGCAGGTGGAGCCAATCGTCAGAACAACAGCATCTTCATCAAGCCAGAACTGGAGCAATTACAAAAAGAAATTGCTGAAGAGGAAGCAAGTCTTCGTTCAGAAGAAGTGGCTTTGAAGACCTTACAAGACCAGATGGCTAGATTGACAGAAAGATTAGAAGGTATTAAATCTCAGGGAGAACAGGCACGTATTCAGGAGCAAGGCTTGTCCCTCGCTTATCAGCAGACCAGTCAGCAAGTTGAAGAGCTAGAAACTCTTTGGAAACTCCAAGAAGAGGAATTAGATCGTCTTTCTGAGGGAGATTGGCAAGCGGATAAGGAAAAATGTCAAGCACGCCTTGCTACTATTGCCAGTGACAAGCAAAATCTGGAAGCTGAGATTGAAGAGATTAAGTCTAACAAAAACGCCATCCAAGAACGCTATCAAAACTTGCAGGAAGAGCTAGCGCAGGCTCGCTTGCTTAAGACTGAACTGCAAGGACAAAAACGTTATGAAGTAGCTGATATTGAGCGTTTAGGCAAGGAATTGGACAATCTAGATGTCGAACAAGAGGAAATCCAGCGCCTTCTTCAAGAAAAGGTTGACAATCTTGAGAAAGTTGATACGGATTTGCTCAGTCAGCAGGCTGAAGAAGCCAAAAATCAGAAAACAAATCTCCAACAAGGTTTGATTCGCAAGCAGTTTGAGTTGGATGATATTGAAGGTCAGCTGGATGATATTGCTAGTCATTTGGATCAGGCTCGCCAGCAGAATGAGGAGTGGATTCGCAAGCAAACACGTGCTGAAGCCAAGAAAGAAAAGGTCAGCGAGCGCTTGCGCCATCTACAAAGTCAATTAACAGACCAGTACCAGATCAGCTACACTGAAGCTCTAGAAAAAGCGCATGAGTTGGAAAATCTCAATCTGGCGGAGCAAGAGGTTAAGGATTTAGAGAAGGCTATTCGCTCGCTGGGTCCTGTCAACTTGGATGCTATTGAACAGTACGAAGAAGTGCACAACCGTCTGGCCTTTCTAAATAGTCAGCGAGACGATATTTTGTCAGCGAGAAATCTGCTCCTTGAAACCATTACAGAGATGAATGATGAGGTCAAAGACCGCTTTAAATCAACCTTTGAAGCTATTCGTGAGTCCTTTAAAGTGACCTTCAAGCAGATGTTTGGTGGAGGTCAGGCGGACCTCATTTTGACTGAGGGAGACTTGCTGACAGCTGGGGTTGAGATTTCTGTTCAACCTCCAGGTAAAAAAATCCAGTCGCTTAACCTCATGAGTGGTGGTGAAAAAGCTCTATCGGCTCTTGCCTTGCTTTTCTCCATTGTTCGTGTCAAGACCATTCCTTTTGTTATCTTGGATGAGGTAGAGGCTGCACTGGATGAAGCCAATGTTAAACGTTTCGGGGATTACCTCAATCGTTTTGACAAGGATAGCCAGTTCATTGTCGTAACCCACCGTAAGGGAACCATGGCAGCGGCTGATTCTATCTATGGTGTGACCATGCAAGAATCAGGTGTCTCAAAAATTGTTTCAGTTAAGTTAAAAGATTTAGAAAGTATTGAAGGATGACAATTAAACTAGTAGCAACGGATATGGACGGAACCTTCCTAGATGGGAATGGTTGCTTTGATATGGATCGTCTCAAGTCTCTCTTAGTTTCCTATAAGAAAAAAGGGATTTACTTTGCGGTAGCTTCGGGTCGAGGATTTCTGTCTTTAGAAAAATTATTTGCTGATATTCGTGATGACATTATTTTCATCGCGGAGAATGGCAGTTTGGTAGAGTATCAAGGTCAAGACTTGTATGAAGCGACCATGTCTCGTGACTTTTATCTGACGACTTTTGAAAAGCTGAAAACGTCACCTTATGTAGATATCAATAAACTGCTCTTGACGGGGAAAAAAGGCTCTTATGTGCTAGATACGGTTGATGAGATCTATTTAAAAGTGAGTCAGCACTATAATGAAAATATCCAAAAAGTAGCGAATTTGGAAGATATCACAGATGACATTTTCAAATTTACAACCAACTTCACAGAAGAAACGCTAGAAGCTGGAGAAACTTGGGTTAATGAAAACGTTCCTGGTGTTAAGGCCATGACAACTGGCTTTGAATCTATTGATATTGTTCTGGATTATGTCGATAAGGGTGTGGCTATTGTTGAATTAGCTAAAAAACTTGGTATCACAATGAATCAGGTTATGGCTTTTGGAGATAATCTAAATGACTTGCATATGATGCAGGTTGTGGGACATCCTGTAGCTCCTGAAAATGCACGACCAGAAATTTTAGAATTAGCAGAGACTGTGATTGGTCACCATAAGGACCAGTCGGTTATAGCTTATATGGAGGGCTTATAATGGCAGATATAAAATTGATTGCATTGGACTTGGATGGGACCTTGCTGACTACTGATAAAAGGCTGACAGATCGAACCAAGGCAACCCTGAAAGCTGCACGTGATCGTGGTATCAAGGTCGTATTAACAACTGGTCGTCCCTTAAAAGCTATGGATTTCTTTCTCCATGAGCTAGGGACTGACGGCCAAGAAGATGAGTATACGATTACTTTTAATGGTGGTTTGGTTCAGAAAAATACAGGAGAAATCCTTGATAAAACAGTCTTTTCATATGATGATGTGGCACGCTTGTACGAGGAAACAGAGAAATTATCACTGCCTCTTGATGCTATCTCAGAAGGAACTGTTTATCAAATCCAATCCGACCAAGAAAGTCTTTATGCCAAATTTAATCCAGCTTTGACTTTTGTTCCAGTGGACTTTGAAGACTTATCTAGTCAAATGACTTACAATAAATGCGTGACTGCCTTTGCTCAAGAACCCTTGGATGCAGCCATTCAGAAGATTTCTCCAGAATTGTTTGACCAATATGAAATCTTTAAATCACGTGAAATGTTGCTAGAGTGGTCACCAAAGAATGTTCATAAAGCAACAGGTTTGGCAAAACTAATCAGCCATCTTGGAATCAATCAAAGCCAAGTCATGGCCTGTGGTGATGAAGCCAATGACCTTTCTATGATTGAATGGGCAGGGCTCGGTGTTGCCATGCAAAACGCTGTTCCTGAAGTCAAGGCAGTCGCAAATGTGGTAACTCCAATGACCAATGATGAGGAAGCTGTCGCCTGGGCTATCGAAGAATATGTGCTAAAGGAGAACTAAGATATGGGATTATTTGACCGTCTATTCGGAAAAAAAGAAGAACCTAAAATCGAAGAAGTTGTAAAAGAAGCTCTGGAAAATCTTGATTTGTCTGCAGATAATGAGCTTGCCCTTGCAGAAGCTGAGGAAGTTCCTCAAGAAGAAGCAGAGGTTGAAAGTTCTGAAGAAGCTGTGTTTGAAGAAGAGGAAATCCAAGTCACAGTTGAAGAAAGTACGGATTCAGAACCAGTTGTAGAAGTTCAACAAGAAGAAGTCCCAGAGGAAGAGAATACTGAGCTCCTAGAAACTGTAGAAGAAAATAGTTCTGAAGTTCTTGAAGCAGAAACGCCTCAAGCAGAAGAAACTGTTCAGGAAAAATATGACCGCAGTCTTAAGAAAACTCGTACAGGCTTCGGAGCCCGCTTGAATGCCTTCTTTGCAAATTTCCGCTCTGTTGATGAAGAATTTTTCGAGGAACTGGAAGAACTGCTGATCATGAGTGACGTTGGTGTACAGGTCGCTTCTAACTTAACAGAGGAGTTACGCTACGAAGCCAAGCTTGAAAACGCCAAGAAACCTGATGCACTTCGCCGTGTCATCATTGAGAAATTGGTTGAGCTTTATGAAAAGGATGGTAACTACGATGAAAGCATCCACTTCCAAGATGGCTTGACAGTCATGCTCTTTGTTGGTGTTAATGGTGTTGGGAAAACAACTTCTATTGGGAAACTAGCCCACCGCTACAAACAAGCAGGTAAGAAGGTCATGCTGGTTGCGGCAGATACCTTCCGTGCAGGGGCAGTAGCCCAGCTAGCTGAATGGGGTCGACGTGTAGATGTTCCAGTTGTAACTGGACCTGAAAAAGCTGACCCAGCCAGTGTGGTCTTTGATGGTATGGAACGTGCCGTGGCTGAAGGTATCGACATTCTTATGATTGACACAGCTGGTCGTCTGCAAAATAAGGATAACCTTATGGCTGAGTTGGAAAAGATTGGTCGTATCATCAAACGTGTTGTGCCAGAAGCACCGCATGAAACCTTCTTGGCTCTGGATGCATCAACAGGTCAAAATGCCCTGGTACAGGCCAAAGAATTTTCAAAAATTACACCTTTAACGGGAATTGTCTTGACTAAGATTGATGGAACTGCTCGAGGTGGTGTTGTTCTAGCCATCCGTGAAGAACTCAATATTCCTGTAAAATTGATTGGTTTTGGTGAAAAAATCGATGATATTGGAGAATTTAACTCAGAAAACTTTATGAAGGGGCTCTTAGAAGGCTTAATCTAATCAGAAGCAAAAATCCTGCAAGGTACAAACTTGCAGGAAATTTTTTTATTCTAAACGACCATCTTGACGATAGGCGATATCTGGTTGCCAAGTCCATTTGGCACCGAATTTTTCAAGTAAGTCAAAGCTTGCTTGAGGTCCCATGCTTCCAGCTTTATAGTCATGTAGTGGAGCACCATTTTCGGCCCAGAGTTCTTCGATACGGTCAATCAATTTCCATGACGCACCAACTTCATCCCAGTGGCTAAAGTTAGTTGAGTTGTTATTTAGGACATCATAAATCAATTTTTCGTATGGCTCTGGAGAAGCACCAGTTGCGGTCGCATCTGTACGGTAATCAAGTGAGTTTGGAGCCAAGTTAAATTCTTCTCCTACTTGCTTCCCATTTAGGCTAAGAGAGAAGCCTTCTGTTGGTTGGATATAGATGGTCAAAATATTTGGAGCAAGTGGTTCTCCAAATATAGAATCCATTTGTTTAAAGACGATGTTGACATGAGTTCCTTTTTCAGTCAGACGTTTACCAGTACGGAAGAAGAAAGGAACACCACGGAAGCGATCGCTGTCTACAAAGAAGGCACCAGATGCAAAGGTTTCAGTTGTTGATTCTGGATTTACATTTGGCTCGCTACGATAAGAGATGTATTTCATGCCATCAATCTTACCTGAACGGTATTGACCACGGATAAAGTGTTCTTTAAGCTCTTCATCAGTTGGATGATAGAGATTTTTAAAGACCTTAATCTTCTCAGCACGAATCTCGTCCTTTGTGAAGTTTGCTGGCTTGTCC
Organism: Streptococcus mitis SK597; assembly: GCF_000148545.1. Lineage (GTDB taxonomy): Bacteria > Bacillota > Bacilli > Lactobacillales > Streptococcaceae > Streptococcus > Streptococcus mitis_C. The sequence continues at coordinate 58,287 of NZ_AEDV01000044.1, forward strand.
ATGGCAAGGAGGGAAAGCAGTTGTAGAGTGTGGTTCTGTACCATGTCACGGAGGGCACCAGATTGGTCATAGTAGCCACCACGTTCTTCTACACCCAAGCGCTCAGCAAAGGTAATTTGAACATTGTCGATAAAGTCCTTATTCCAAACATTTTCAAAAATCAAGTTTGCAAAGCGAACTGCAAAGATGCTTTGAATCATTTCCTTACCAAGATAATGGTCGATACGGAAAATTTGTTCTTCGTCAAATGTTGCCAGGAGTTCATCATTCAACTTGCTTGCAGTTGCGTAATCTGTACCAAATGGTTTTTCAACGATTAAGCGCTCAAAACCTTTTCCATCTACGATATTTTCAGACTTGAGGTGTTTGGCAATAGTTCCAAAGAACTGAGGTGCCATAGATAAGAAGAATAGCTTGTTGTGTTCAGCTTGGTACTTGTCATTTAGTTCAGCCTGCAATTGACGTAGAGCAATATAGTGTTCTGTATCATTGACATCATGACTTTGATAGTAGAAGTGGCTAGCGAACTCTTGAGCCTGTTCGGTACTATCTGCCAAATCAAGGATCGATTCGACTACAACAGATTCAAAATATTCCTTGCTCCAAGGACGACGGGCAGTTCCAATGACGGCAAAATGTTTGGAAAGATTGCCGGATTTATATAGTCTAAATAGGGAAGGGTAGAGCTTGCGTTTAGCCAGGTCTCCACTCGCACCGAAAATTGTAACAATAACCTTAGATGACATCTAGCTACCTAATTTCTATTTTTATTCCTAGTTTTGCTAGGTATGAGGAAACCTCATTTCATAAACTTAATTCTAACATAATTTTCCGAAAAATCAAAAATTCCAATACGAGATAGAAAAAAACTGCAAGGAAATCCTTACAGTTTGAGTATTAGACGTTTAAGACCTTGTCCAAGAAATCTTTCAGACGTGGGTGTTGAGGGTTATCAAAGATTTGATCAGGTGTTCCGTCTTCTAGGAACTCGCCATCTGCAGTAAAGATAACTCGGTTGGCAACCTGACGAGCAAATCCCATCTCATGGGTTACGATAATCATGGTCATACCTTGCTCAGCCAATTCCTTCATAACGTTTAGTACGTCTCCGACCATTTCAGGGTCAAGGGCAGAAGTTGGTTCATCAAAGAGCATGATGTCTGGATTCATTGCAAGTCCACGAGCGATGGCTACACGTTGTTTTTGACCACCTGACAGGCTATCTGGACAGGCCTTAGCCTTATCTGCTAGTCCAACCTTTTCAAGCAACTCCATTCCCAATTTTTCAGCTTCTTCCTTAGTCATCAACTTGTGCTCAATAGGAGCAAAGGTGATGTTGTCCAATACAGACATGTGTGGGAAGAGATTGAAGTGTTGGAACACCATTCCGATATTTTCACGGACGTGGTCAACGTTGGTTGTTTTTTCAGTTAAGTCATAACCGTTCACAGTGATGTGACCGCTAGTAACTTCTTCTAAAAGATTTAGGCTACGAAGGAAAGTTGACTTACCAGAACCTGAAGGACCGATGATACAGACAACATCTCCTTCATAGAATTTAGTCGTAATTCCTTTTAAAACTTCATTTTTTCCGTAGTTTTTGTGTAAATCATTTACATCAATTTTTAATTTTGCCATTAACGAATCCTCTTTTCTAAGCGTTTCGCTAGTTTAGTCAAAAGCGTGATAATTACAAGATAGAAGATAGCAAGGATTGCATACATCTTGAAACTTTGGTAGTTACGGGCAATGATAATCTTACCAGTTTGGAAGAGTTCCACCAAACCGATAGCAGATACGATAGTTGTATCTTTCAGAGCGATAACGAATTGGTTAACAAAGTTTGGCAACATCAATTTAGTTGCTTGTGGCAAGATAATCTTACGCATGGTTTTTCCATAAGAAATACCCAAGCTGCGGCTGGCTTCCATTTGACCAACTGGAACGGCCTGAATACCACCACGAACGATTTCAGCGATATAAGCAGCTGCATTGAGTGAGAGGGCAATGGTTCCAGCTACAAAGTCGTTAATTGGACTTTGTTGGCCTGTGATAGACTCGATGAAGTTTGGAATTCCCCAGAAGATGAAGGCTGCAAGAATCATCAATGGAATACCACGGATAACGTCTACGAAAATCTCAGAGATTACGCGAAGAGATTTGTAGGGGCTAACGCTAAACATACCGAAGATAATCCCAATGACAATGGCAATAGCAAATGAGATAAGAGCTAGAGCAAGAGTGATACCAAGACCGCTAAGGAGTTGTTTGTAGTTGTTTTGAAGCAGACCCCAGATAGTTGTCTCATCAACAGTGCTTGTTGAAGCGGTTGAAGACTCACTAGCTAGGTATTTATCAAGAATCTTTTGGAATTCACCGTTTGCTTTAAGGTTTGCAAGTCCGTTATTGAACATTTCAATCAATTCTGGATTTGCTCCTTTTTTAACGGCAAAGGCTGTTTCACCAATTGGAGTTCCAGCGATTGGGGTTTTCAATTTTTGACCTTGGCTGATAGAATATTTGAGAACAGGTTCATCATCCATAACGGCATCGATGGCACCAGTGTTTAAACTGTCATACATTGATGAACCATCAGCGAAGGTTTTGATTTTGTAGCCGTATTTGCTTTGATTTTCTGTTAGGAAGGTTTGAGAAGCAGTTCCGTTTTTAACACCAACTGTCTTCCCTTTCAAATCTTCATAAGAAGCAATGGTACTTGATTCTTTGACACCAAGGATTGTATTAGCAGTGTAGTATGATTCTGAGAAGTCAAAAGTTGCCTTACGAGCATCTGTGACAGACATACCAGCAATGATACCGTCAGCTTGTCCAGCTTGAACAGCACTGATAGCAGCATCGAAACCAGGGTTGGTGATTTCAATTTCAAAACCTTGGTCTTTAGCGATTGCCTTAATCAATTCCATATCAATACCAGTGTATTGGTTGCTTGAATTTTGGAAAACAAAAGGTGCAAAAGAAGAATCGCTGGCAATGATATATTTAGCCTTAACGGGAATAGCTTTTAAGCCTGCAAGAGTAGTTGTAGTTGGCACTGCTGAAGACGATGAAGCAGTCCATTTTTTGATGATTTTATCAAGGCTACCATCTTTTTTCATTTCAGCCAAGGCTTGGTTAAATTCAGTAACTAGGTGCTCGTATTTGCTTCCTTTCTTCACACCGAAAGCAAAACTTCCTACAGCTTCCCCATCCATTTCAATATGGAGGTCTTGACCTTGGTTGATGGCATATTCGATAACAGGTTTGTCATCCATCATGGCATCAATGGCACCAGCACTCAAGCTGTTGTTCATCAAATCACTAGTGTCAAATGTTTTAATAGTAAAGCCGTATTTATCTTTGATTGTTTCAAGAAAACGTTGAGCAGCAGTTCCGTTTTTAACACCAACGGTTTTGCCAGTTAATTGGTCATATTTACTAATCTTATGTGATTTTGTAGTAGCAATGACAACTTTTGTATCATAGTAAGTATCAGACATGGTGAAGACTTTTTCACGTTCTTTCGTCTTTGTCATCCCTGCCATGATAGCGTCAGCTTGCCCAGCTTGAACCGCATTGACCGCTGCGTCAAATCCAGGATAGGACATCTGAATGTTCCATCCTTTAATCTCAGCGACTTTGCTGATAATGTCAACATCAATTCCTTTATAAGTTTGATCTGAATCTTTAAACTCAAAAGGTGCATAGGCGGTATCAGAAACAATCTTAATCGTCTCTGCTTTGGCAATACCTAATGAGAAAATTGGGAATAAAATTAGCAAAAATGCTAGAAATTTTTTCTTCATTTTTAGTCTCCTTTTCCGAATATTTTCCCATTATATCAGAAAAAGTAAAAAAAGGCAAATTTTTATATTTCCGTGTTAGAAAATATAACATCCATAATTCTTGTTTTGTCTTGAATCACACAACAGAAGTGCTATAATAAAGGTATATCATATAGTAAAAGAGGATAAAGTTATGAAAGACAAAAGAATCTTAAAAGACTTTGAAACTTCTAAAATGAGTTTAAACATTTACACAAGCCCCTTGTTAGCTCTATTTTTCGTCTATATATCTGAGTTCATATCTTCTCTATTTTTTGGCCTTAGTTTTTTAGCATTGATCGGGCTATTTAGCAATCTTGGTATGGGTGGTCAAAGAATTGCAGATTTCCTTCAAATGTTATTTCAGAATTTATCTGATAAAACAAGTGACATCCATTTAATATTTGAATTATTGTCCTTTGGTTTTATCATCTTAACTGTGTTTAGATGGACTAGAAAAGTAGAGAAAAGACCGATTCGAACCTTGGGATTCTATAAAGAAAATTTTTTAAGTTCCTTATTTAAAGGATACGGTCTTGGTCTATCCCTCTTTATACTTGCTTTGGCTGGACTAGTAGTGTTGGGGCAGTATCAATTTGACTCCATTCACTTGGATACTTATTCGCTAGCTTTTACTTTATTTACAATACCTTTTTGGATTTTACAAGGAACGGCAGAAGAATTGGTTACTCGTGCTTGGCTGATTCCACAATTGGCTAAGAGAACCAATCTTAAAGTCGCTATTATCATATCTAGTAGTCTCTTTACCTTACTTCATTTAGGAAATCCAGGCATAACTTTCTTATCTGCAATTGATCTCTTTTTATTCGGAGTTGCCATGTCACTTTATCTCCTCAAAACAGATACTGTTTGGGGTATTGCAGGTATTCATGGCGCCTGGAATTTTGCTCAAGGAAATCTGTTTGGGATTTTAGTTAGTGGTCAACCATCAGGAACGTCTCTGATGACCTTTTTACCACAAGGCAATCAAGGCTGGTTATCAGGAGGATCTTTTGGGATTGAAGGTTCTATCATGACAAGTCTGGTTTTACTACTGCTGATTGTCTATCTCGCTTACCAATTAAAGAAAGAAAATGAAAGGATGTGACTTGGGTCCGTCCTTTTCTTCGTGAAAATGCTATAAGTATGCTAAAATAGGAATAGCACATCGAGAGAGGATTCTTATGATCAATCGCATTACAGACAATCAATTTAAACTAGTATCAAAATATCAACCATCAGGAGACCAACCTCAAGCTATCGAACAGTTGGTAGATAATATCGAGGGGGGCGAAAAAGCACAGATTCTGATGGGGGCGACCGGAACAGGGAAGACCTATACCATGAGTCAGGTCATTTCCAAAGTCAATAAACCAACTCTGGTCATTGCCCACAATAAAACTCTGGCAGGCCAGCTATATGGAGAGTTCAAGGAATTTTTCCCTGAAAATGCCGTTGAGTACTTTGTGTCTTACTATGATTATTACCAGCCAGAGGCCTATGTACCTTCTAGTGATACCTATATTGAGAAGGATAGTTCTGTCAATGATGAGATTGACAAGCTCCGCCACTCAGCGACTTCGGCTCTTTTGGAGCGTAATGATGTTATTGTCGTGGCCTCAGTCTCTTGTATCTATGGTTTGGGTTCGCCCAAGGAATACGCTGATAGTGTCGTTAGTCTCCGTCCAGGTCTTGAAATTTCTCGTGATAAACTCTTGAATGACTTGGTCGATATTCAGTTTGAGCGAAATGATATTGATTTCCAACGGGGAAGATTTCGTGTGCGTGGGGATGTAGTGGAAATTTTCCCAGCCTCCCGTGATGAACACGCCTTTCGAGTAGAATTCTTTGGAGACGAAATTGACCGTATCCGTGAGGTTGAAGCTTTGACAGGTCAGGTCTTGGGAGAAGTGGATCATTTAGCGATTTTTCCGGCCACTCACTTTGTGACCAATGACGACCATATGGAAGTTGCCATTGCAAAGATTCAAGCAGAATTAGAAGAGCAACTAGCTATCTTTGAGAAGGAAGGTAAATTGCTTGAAGCCCAACGTTTGAAACAGCGGACAGAGTATGATATTGAGATGTTGCGTGAGATGGGCTATACCAACGGGGTTGAAAACTATTCACGCCACATGGATGGTCGTAGCGAAGGAGAGCCCCCTTATACCCTTCTCGACTTCTTCCCAGATGATTTCATGATTATGATTGATGAGAGCCACATGACAATGGGGCAAATCAAGGGTATGTACAATGGAGACCGTTCGCGTAAAGAAATGCTGGTTAATTATGGTTTCCGCTTGCCGTCTGCCTTGGACAATCGACCTTTACGTCGTGAAGAGTTTGAAAGCCATGTGCATCAGATTGTTTACGTTTCAGCGACACCTGGTGACTATGAAACTGAACAGACTGAGACAGTGATTGAGCAAATCATTCGTCCGACAGGTCTTTTGGACCCAGAGGTGGAAGTCCGTCCGACTATGGGACAGATTGATGATCTCTTAGGTGAAATCAATGCCCGTGTTGAGAAGAACGAACGTACCTTTATCACAACCTTGACCAAGAAAATGGCAGAGGACTTGACCGACTACTTCAAGGAAATGGGCATCAAAGTCAAGTACATGCACTCAGATATCAAGACTTTAGAGCGAACGGAGATTATCCGCGGCCTGCGCTTGGGTGTCTTTGACGTCTTGGTCGGAATCAACCTGCTCCGTGAAGGGATTGACGTACCTGAAGTGAGCCTCGTAGCTATTCTCGATGCTGACAAGGAAGGTTTCCTTCGTAACGAGCGTGGACTCATCCAGACCATTGGACGCGCTGCCCGTAACAGCGAAGGCCATGTCATCATGTATGCGGACACCGTTACCCAGTCTATGCAACGTGCTATCGATGAAACTGCCCGTCGTCGCAAAATCCAGATGGCCTATAATGAAGAACACGGTATTGTGCCTCAGACAATCAAGAAAGAAATCCGTGATCTGATTGCTGTGACCAAGGCAGTTGCTAAGGAAGAGGACAAGGAAGTCGACATCAATAGCCTCAACAAACAAGAACGTAAAGAACTCGTCAAGAAACTGGAGAAACAAATGCAAGAAGCAGTTGAAGTGCTTGACTTTGAACTAGCAGCTCAGATTCGTGATATGATGTTGGAAGTCAAGGCGTTGGATTAGGGGAATAGTATGATTTATTTAAGAAAGTTAAAGAAAGAAGATTTGATGTCTTTATGGGAAATGGCTTATTCACAGCTTAATCCAGTTTGGAAACAGTATGATGCTCCCTATTATGATGATTATCAGTATTTTTCAAATTTTAAAGAATTCGAACTACAAAAATCAGAATCCATTTTAAGCAACTCAAATCGCCTTGGTATTTTTGTTGATGATAAACTAGTTGGGACTGTTTCACGTTATTGGGTATGTAAACAAACAAGATGGATGGAATTGGGAATTGGTATTTATGACAACAAATTTTGGAACTCTGGAATTGGAAAAGCTGCTATGTTGCAGTGGATAGATAGGACGTTTCAGGATTACTTGGAGTTGGAGCATCTGGGTTTGACAACTTGGTCAGGAAATCTTGGTATGATGAAACTTGCTGAAAAATTAAGAATGAAAAAAGAAGCTCATATTCCAAAAGTTCGTTATTATCAAGGTAAATATTTTGATAGTATTAAATATGGTATTTTGAGAGAAGACTGGGAGAAAATAAATGACGGTTATTATCAAATCAATGGAAACTCCTGAAGAGATAGAAGATAAATCCCTCGTTCACTGGCAAACGTGGAGAGAGGCTTATGATAACCTTTTGCCTGCAGAATTTCAGGAGACAATGACATTAGAAAGATGTCGACTCTTTAGTCAAAAGTATCCAGAAAATACATTGATTGCGATAGATGGCGTGAAGGTAGTTGGTTTTATCAGTTATGGCAACTTTCGTGATGAGACTATTCAAGCTGGTGAAATTATTGCTTTATATGTTTTAAAAGACTATTACGGAAAAGGAATCGCACAAAAGTTAGTGAGAGCAGCTTTGACTGCTCTTAATCATTTTTCTGAAATTTTCTTATGGGTATTGAAAGATAATAAACGAGCCATTGCTTTCTATCAAAAAATGGGTTTTACTTTTGATGGACAAGAAAAGATACTTGAACTTGGAAAGCCTATGAAGGAAAAACGAATGGTATTTTATTCTAAATAATTCTAAAAAGTAGAAGCTAATGGCACTGGTACAAGTCTGAAAAATTTAATAAATTAGAAAGCGAGTAAATCCATGTCCCGTTCCCAATTAACGATTTTAACAAACATTTGTCTGATTGAAGACCTCGAAACGCAGCGCGTGGTGATGCAGTATCGCGCTCCTGAAACAAATCGCTGGTCTGGTTATGCCTTTCCTGGAGGTCATGTAGAAAATGGTGAGGCTTTTGCGGAGTCTGTCATTCGTGAAATCTACGAAGAAACAGGATTGACTATCCAAAATCCTCAACTGGTAGGCATTAAAAATTGGCCACTAGATACAGGTGGGCGCTATATTGTCATTTGTTATAAGGCGACTGAGTTCTCTGGTACCCTTCGCTCTTCAGATGAAGGAGAAGTTTCTTGGGTGCAAAAAGACCAGATTCCAAACTTGGATCTGGCCTATGATATGTTACCCTTGATGGAGATGATGGAAGCGCCTGACAAATCTGAATTTTTCTACCCTCGCCGTACAGAAGACGATTGGGAAAAGAAAATTTTCTAATCCTTTACCCAATAACTGAGATAATCCAAGGCCTCCTCGATATAGTGGAGGCCTTGTTGTATTTCCTGTCTAATAGTAATAGAAGATTAGGAAAAAAATATCTATACTCGCTAAAATTAAATGCTAATTGAATTAGACAAAATATATGCTTATGCTGTTAATTTTTCTGAGAAAGATGTAAAATAGAAAGTGTACTATGTTTTTAAAATAGTGTGGTACCCAAAATTAAAAAATGTATCCTTTCCTTAAATTCCTAAAATATTTAAGGGGGGGGGGGTATTTTTTAGTACCTCAAAAATAAAAATAAGAAAGAGGCGATTAGATGAGAAAATCAAATCGAGAAGTGAACGGAGAAAAGGTATTCCGTTATTCTATTCGTAAGTGCCATTTTGGTGCAGCAAGTGTTGCCGTTGCAGCATTAATGTTTTTTGCTAATGGTGCAGTTAAGGCAGACACTTTACCTGTATCATCTGCTACGGCTAATACTGAAAAGGTAAATGCTGGTGTTACGAACTTGACAGAGGGAGTTCCTCTAGAGAAATCTCTAGAAACTGAGGGAAATAAGGAAATCGTAGCTCCTGAGCCTGCAGCGGAAACATCTAACAAGGAAGATGGAGCTGGTTCTAATGCTCAAGGTGAAAAAGAGATTAAAGTGTCTGATAAAGCAGTGATTCCTGCTAATCAGACGGAGGAAATCAATAAAGTAGAAACAAATGGCAAAGAAAAGGAAGTAGTTACTAATAAAGATAAATTGGAATCTCTTCTAAAAGAAATTGATCAATTAAACTTAAAGGACTATACAGAAGATACTGTTAAAGTATTACAAGAAAAAGTTGCGAAAGCAAAAGAAGTCCTTGTTAATGCAAAAACTCAAAAAGAAATTGATTCTGCTTATAATGCCTTGGTTGGATATAAAAACGCTGGTTTAAAACGTGTACCTAAACCAAAAGGAGAACTCATTCCTAAACCAGATACAACAAATGGTAAAGCAACAGTAGGAATAAAAGCGGAAAATACTGAACCAAATGGCACAAATATCGCAGGACATAATCACAGTATGAATAGGACTAGTCTGCCTGAAGGAAGTGGGCTTAGAGCTGTTCCAGAAGGTGATGTTACCTTTTATCATTTAGATGGAAGTATGGAAACAGAGGCCGGACGAGCACCGGATGCACGTTATATATTAAAGTTCAGGAGAGGTAGAGGTTATAGACCGCAATACACAAGTGCTACTACTACTGGTGCTTATCTAGATTATACTGGGCAAAGAAATGAAGGAGAATTTGTACTTCGCACATTTGCAACTAGAGGAAGTGATGCGGAGGTAGGTACTTATGATTTTCGTTTACGCTTTACGGATTCTAGAACTGGGGAAATTTATGTTGATCAGGCCCTTAAAGTAAATGTTAAACCTAATAAACCAACAGTAACGGTAGAAAATTTGGAAAATGCTGCAGGTAAACGAGCTGTAGTTAAATCAACAGCGAGAAATTCTAATGATTCTATTGTTGAATTTTATCTAAACAACACTAAAAAAGCAACAATTACTGCTGTAAACGGAACTGCTAGTTGGACACCGGATGAAGCATTACAAGTTGGAGATAAAATAACCACTAGAAACATAGCTAGAGACAGAGAATTTATACCAGCTACTTATGGTGGAAATATTAATGTGGCAAGATCTACATCAGACTTGAGCGATGCAGTAACAATACCAGCACCAACAACTCCTACAGCAGATAAAACAGCGTTAAATACAGCATTGTCAGAAGAAACT
>NZ_AEDV01000043.1 GCF_000148545.1 Streptococcus mitis SK597
CATCTTTTTGAACTCATGTTTCTAATCTGATTTTTCATGCTGAGACAATACATTTTTTGAAAAATGGTGGATGCTGATAACAACTGATAGCCAGCAAATAGCATAAGCAGTAGCTGTAAATTGTGTACCGATAAAGTATGTCTGTTTAACTAAGAGCTGACCGATGAATGGAGAGAGGAGATAGAGAAGTCCGATGAGTATATGTTCTTTGTGTTTCATTAAAGCGCACCTTCTTTCCTGATACTTAGAACGACTTACAAGTGTTCAATTTAATGGTATGTTATCTAGGTAAGCTTACTCAAATGTTAGTTCCCGATTCCTCCTTTCCAAAGTAAGCCTTTTTACACTTATATTTTACAATTTTAAAAATAGAAAATCAAATTATTTTCTAAGTAATTTTGCTTACATTTCCCCCAATCTTACAAAAATGTAAGATTAAAGTCTCTTTTGTAAGGTTAGGTTATGGCAAGCGGTCTTTTTTTGATGTAAACTAGTCTCATAAAGAACAAAGGAGTAACATCATGAAACAAATCTTACAGAAGAAAACAAGAAAACCAAGTCACAAAGAAATCGAGCGTGTTCAGCTGGGATGCGCTATGATGCAAGCTACATTTCATTTGATGGGATATTAAGAAAGGAGATTCTCATGACACTTTTAGATGTAAAACACGTTCAAAAAATTTATAAAACACGTTTTCAGGGCAACCAAGTAGAGGCCCTCAAGGATATTCACTTTACCGTAGAAAAGGGTGACTACGTTGCCATCATGGGTGAGTCTGGTTCTGGTAAATCCACTCTTCTCAATATCCTAGCTATGCTGGATAAACCAAGTCGTGGTCAGGTTTACTTGAATGGAACTGACACCGCAACCATTAAAAATTCACAGGCTTCTAGCTTCCGTCGTGAAAAGCTGGGATTTGTCTTCCAAGACTTTAATTTGTTAGATACTCTGTCTGTTAAGGACAATATCTTGCTTCCGCTTGTCTTGTCAAGAAGACCTATTACGGAAATGATGAAGAAGTTGGTGGTTACAGCTGAGAATCTAGGCATCAACCAATTACAAGAGAAGTACCCTTACGAGATTTCAGGAGGGCAGAAACAGCGTGTAGCAGTAGCTCGCGCCATCATCACAGAACCTGAAATTCTCCTTGCGGATGAACCAACAGGTGCCCTTGATTCCAAGTCCTCTGCAGCCTTACTTGATGTCTTTGATGAAATCAATGAGCGCGGCCAAACCATTCTTATGGTAACCCACTCAACAGCAGCAGCCAGCAGAGCTAAACGTGTACTCTTTATCAAAGACGGCATTCTTTACAACCAAATCTACCGTGGAGAGAAGACAGAACGTCAGATGTTCCAAGAAATCTCTGATACCTTGACTGTGATGGCAAGCGAGGTGAATTAGTATGTTTCGATTAACCAATAAGTTAGCGGTATCGAACTTGATTAAAAACCGCAAACTCTACTACCCTTTTGCGCTGGCTGTTCTCTTGGCAGTCACAGTCACCTATCTCTTTTACTCTCTAACCTTCAATCCCAAGATTGCTGAAATCCGTGGAGGAACAACCATTCAGGCTACACTTGGATTTGGTATGTTTGTCGTCACCCTTGCGTCAGCTATTATCGTCCTCTATGCCAATAGTTTTGTTATGAAAAACCGTTCCAAGGAACTGGGAATTTATGGCATGTTAGGCTTGGAGAAGCGTCATCTTATCAGTATGACCTTTAAGGAGTTAGTGGTATTTGGGATTCTAACTGTTGGAGCAGGTATCGGTATTGGAGCCTTGTTTGACAAGTTAATTTTCGCTTTCTTGCTCAAACTGATGAAATTGAAGGTTGAGCTGGTCGCTACCTTCCAAATGAATGTTGTCATTGCAGTACTTGTTGTCTTTGGTTTGATTTTCCTAGGCCTCATGTTCCTGAATGCCCTTCGAATCGCCCGTATGAATGCCCTCCAGCTCTCACGTGAGAAAGCTAGCGGAGAGAAAAGAGGTCGTTTCCTTCCTCTCCAAACTATTCTTGGTTCGATTAGTTTAGGGATCGGCTACTATCTTGCCCTTACGGTAAAAGATCCTCTGACAGCCCTAACAACCTTCTTCCTAGCTGTTTTACTGGTTATCTTTGGGACCTATCTCTTGTTCAATGCAGGTATTACCGTTTTCCTTCAAATCTTAAAGAAAAACAAGAAATATTATTACCAACCAAATAATCTTATCTCTGTTTCCAACTTGATTTTCCGTATGAAGAAAAATGCGGTTGGACTAGCAACTATCGCTATTTTGTCAACAATGGTCTTGGTTACCATGTCTGCAGCGACAAGCATTTTCAATGCTTCAGAATCCTTTAAAAAAGTGATGAATCCGCATGACTTTGGAATTACTGGACAAAATGTTGAAAAAGAAGACTTGGACAAACTCTTGAGCCAGTTTGCAAGTGACAAAGGTTATAGTGTCAAAGAGAAAGAAGTGCTTCGTTACAGTAACTTTGGTATTGCAAATCAAGAAGGAACCAAGTTAACTATTTTTGAAAAAGGACAAAATCGTGTCCAACCTAAAACAGTCTTCATGGTATTTGACCAAAAAGATTACGAAAATATGACTGGTCAAAAGCTTTCTCTATCAGGGAATGAGGTCGGTCTTTTTGCCAAAAATGACGGACTGAAAGGACAGAAAGCTCTAACTCTAAATAACCATCAATTTTCTGTCAAAGAAGAATTTAATACAGATTTTATTGTGAATCATGTCCCAAATCAGTTTAATATTTTTACTACTGATTACAATTACCTTGTTGTTCCTAATTTGCAAGCATTTTTAGACCAATTCCCAGATTCGGCTATCTATAATCAGCTGTACGGTGGTATGAATGTAAATGCCAGCGAAGAAGAACAACTCAAGGTCGCTGACGAGTATGATAAATACCTCGATCAATTTAATGCACAATTAAACACTGAAGGTAGCTATGTGTATGGTAGCAATCTAGCAGATGCTAGTGCTCAGATGAGTGCCCTCTTTGGTGGTGTCTTCTTTATCGGTATTTTCCTATCCATTATCTTTATGGTCGGAACTGTTCTGGTTATCTACTACAAACAAATTTCTGAAGGCTACGAAGACCGTGAACGCTTTATTATCTTGCAGAAAGTCGGTTTAGATCAAAAGCAAATCAAGCAAACCATTAACAAACAGGTTTTAACTGTTTTCTTCCTTCCTTTGCTTTTTGCCTTCATACACCTAGCCTTTGCCTACCATATGCTTAGTCTGATTCTAAAAGTGATTGGTGTACTGGATACGACTATGATGTTGATTGTGACCTTGTCTATCTGCGCTATCTTCTTCATCGCCTATGTGCTGATTTTCATGATTACTTCTAGAAGCTATCGCAAGATTGTACAAATGTAAAAAAAGATACCTCGACTTCAACATCGAGGTATTTCTTGTATTTTATACTCAATGAAAATCAAAAAGCAAACTAGGAATCTAGCCGCAGACAGTACTTGAGTACGGCAAGGCGAAGCTGACGTGGTTTGAAGAGATTTTTGAAGAGTATTAAATGCTGAAAAGTTGTCCTAGCAGAAAGGTAACTCCCATGGTTAAAAGACCGATAGCAAGGTTCCGAATCATAGCTGTTTTGGTTGGTGCTTTTCCAAGTCTGGCACTAGTGTAACCAGTGAGAAGAAGGGCCACACCGACAATCAGGACAGTAGCAGGGATGCGGTAATCACTTGGGAAAATGGTCACTGAGAGCATTGGAGGCAAACTTCCAAGGAAAAAAGAAATAAAGCTAGAGATGGCAGCATGCCAAGGATTGGTAAACTCTTCATACTCAATCCCGTATTTTTCCTCTACCAGAGCCTTGAGTGGATTTTTAAGAAAGGCCTTGTTGGTTAAGAGTTGGGCAGAGGTTTCGCATTCTCCATTTTGGATATAGGCGGCATAGAGAGACTTTTTGGCTAACTCTATATCTTGATCCAGCAAGACTTGCTCACGCGCAACGGCTGCTTCCTCGGTATCTTTTTGAGTTGAAACGGATACGTACTCCCCACCAGCCATAGAAAAGGCACCAGCCAAGATAGCCGCAAAGCCTGATAAAAAGATAATCCAGATATTGGTCGTGGCACTGGCAACCCCGATAACCACACCAGCAATGGAAATAATCCCATCATTGGCACCAAGAACGCCCGCACGCAGGATATTTAAACGACCTGCAAAATTTGAATCAATTTCGTGATTTGTTTCTGACATATTATTCTCCTTTTTATCCAGTATAAAGGAAAAATATAAGGAAATCAATCTTTTAAAAGTATCTGAAAAAAGTTGCACGATTTTAATTTTACGAGCTTTTTTTAAAAGTTAGAAACACCACTAGCTAGTAGAGAAGGATAAAAGCAAAGCAAAGCTGATAGACTAGTCCTTTTTCTAGTTATCTATGGTATAATAGGAGGTAGATTTACTAATCGGAGTAAGAAATATTTTATGATTAAACTAGTAGCAACAGATATCGGTATAAGTAAATTGATACAATAGAATATAAAGAAAGCCTTGGAAAAAAGTTGTTTTAAGGATTTTTACTGTCTATAGATAGAAGGAAATGGGTATCAGAAATACTTTGATTCTATGGAGACACCCTTGATTTGTTAAACGTTAAATTGTATGTTTCCAAAGTCAATCATCTTGAGACAGTATAAACGTATGTTATAAAATGCTATAATCATTCATAATATTTAATTTTAAATTACTGTATGCGAGGAATGGAATATGCCAAAATCATTTGATGAATTTTACTTTTACACTGCGGATAAGAAAGAAGATATTCAGATTTTAAATGATTATTTTGTAAAATATAAAAATCTAGGAATTTATCAAGATAATATGTTCTGCCCAGAGTGTAAACAAGCAGAGTTATCTTACATCCCTAAGACTTCACAAAGGAGAGCACATTTAAAAAGAAAGACTAGTTCTAAACACACTAATTGGTGCTCTTATCAATTTGATTATGCTAGCAAAGAGTATATAGAGGAATATTTTAAAAATCTTCGTGATGACCAAATTAAAGATAAGCTTGATGCCATGATGAGAAGTCTTTTTTTAAAAAAAGAATATTTGCCTCAAACACCGATAGCTCTAGGAGATTCTAGTGATGAAAATCCTGTAGTTCTGACAAGAAAGGTTGAAAGACAAGTACATCATAAATCTTTAAGAAGAAAAAGTATTGAAAAATGGCTAGATAAAGAACTTGAAGATGAACTTCATCTTTTCTATGGTAAAGTACGTTTAAGCATTTCAGAATGGCATAATGAACAAGGATATACTCTTTATTTTTTGAATATTTTTTGTAAGGATTCGAATAGGAAATGGAAAAAGAAAGCAAGTATATATCTTGGTGGTAAAGTTTTGCTTAAAGTTGAAGAAGATACAGATTATTATTTAGTTGCAATTGGTCATTTAGATTTTTCAAAAGGATTTCCTCCAAAACTGAAGTTGGCAAGTAGACAAGCTTTCTCCATTGAGAAAGTTTTATGATAAGCAGAGGTGTAAAATGGCTTGGGTTGAATATTTAATTGATAGTTTAAAGAGAATTTTCTTAAAAAAGTCTATATCTGATTTTGAAAACGAAACAGAGAATGGAGAGGAAGGATATGATTCTAGATTTAATGATTCTACTTCAGAAGAACGAGGGATCAATATTAAAACGTATTATGAAAATTGGGAGAATCAGACATTTGAATCTCTATTACAAGAGCATGGCTGTGTAGAATTAAAATTTCTGATTAATAATAATGAAATTTCTGAGAGTTTTAGTTTTTGTAATATTGGTATAAACTATAGTATTACCAAAACTGCAGATTTTAATTTCAGGTATAGAAGTATTAGTGTGCTACCTAAGTATAGAGAAAGAGGTGTATGTAGCTACTTGCTATTAAAATCAATTATTGTAGTTTTAGAAACACTAGAAAACAAAAATGTAGAATTTTCTTTAGTAAATACAGTAAAAATTGAAATTGAAGACAGATTTTCAATTTACGATTCTATTTTAACGGAAAAAATGCCTAATAAAAATATGCAATATAGGGTATTTTTATCTGAAAATAGAGATACTGATTTAGCACAGTTAAGGGAAATGTACAATAGCAAACTAGAAAAAATAACTGCTAATTTAAAATTTGCTTAGTATGAAAGTATCGATCTAGTCATCATTTAATCAATATTTCATCTGAAAGAAATTATTTAGTTCACATAAAGTGTGTTGTTCTGCTTGAAAAATTGAGAGACTTTGAAACAATAAAACATGCTATAATAGTTGCAGAAAGGTTGGTATTTATGGCTAGGATATTGGTTATTGAAGACAATAGTGACATTCAAGAGATTTTGCGAACACTTCTTACTGAGGAGCATGAGGTAATTCAAGCCTTTTCTGGTACAGAAGGAATCATGCGTTTTGACCAAGGTGGGATTGACCTCGTTTTGCTAGATATCATGCTTCCTGGGAAAAATGGTGATCAGGTTTTAAAAGCCATCAGGGAACAAAGTCAAACTCCAGTCATTATGCTAACAGCTTTGAGCGATAAGAAGTTAATCAGTCAATACCTCTTAGACGGTGCCAATGATTACATAGTCAAACCTTTTGATTTGGACGAAGTCTTTGCCAGAGTTACTGTTCAATTACGTCAAAGTGCAGAAAAACAGCCTATGGAAATAGGAAAAACTGAAAATCTGCCACAAAACTTGAAAAATATCCAGTTTGATGCCGAAAGTTTTGAAATCAACAATAGTCAGGAAACGATTCGCCTTGCCAAAAAAGAATGCTTGATTCTCCAAACTCTCCTTAAACACCCTAAGAAAATTTTTACAAAAGAAGAACTTTATGAATTGGTCTGGGAGGATAGCTACCTACCTGGAGATAATACCCTCAATACGCATTTGAGTAATCTTCGAAAAAAATTAAACCAGCTTGACCCAAATCAAGAATATATTGAAACCATTTGGGGAGTTGGTGTAAGATTAAAAGGAGACAAGCAATGACCTACATGATAATCTTTATCCTACTGGTTCTCTTAATTATTTTATCGATTGCATTGATTCGCTACCATCTAGCACTTAAAAACTTGAGTCAACAGATTGAAGACAAGATTCTCACGGGTAGTATGAAAAGAGTCGGAGTCAGTATTTTTTCCAAACATTTTTTACATCTCTACCAGCAGATTGAAAATCTATTTCAGGAAGTGGAACAATCTCGGTTGGTAATGAAAAGGGAGAAGCAGACTCTGGATATGGCCATCAGCAATATCGCCCATGATATTCGGACGCCTTTGACTATCGCTTCAGGCTACACCCAACAATTGATAAAGTCTCCTGAAGACAAAGCAGAAACCTTACAAAAAATCGCCCAGCATCTTGATTTAGTTTCTAAACATTTGGAGGCTCTTCTAGAATATCGTCGTTTGATGGAAGGAGCTGTCAAACCGAAACTGGAAGAAGTGGATTTTTCAGCTTTTATCACCAAAAAGACTCTGGCTTATTATGATGTTTTTCAGGCGGCAAATATCATGTTTGATTTTAAGGTTGAAGCTGGTTTAACAACGAGAACTGATGAAGACTTGCTGGATCGAATTTTACAAAATCTGCTTGGAAATGTCCTCAAGCATGGTAAGGAAGAAGCGCGTCTATCTTTGCGAAAGGAAAAGGAACAGCTTGTCTTAGAGATTGCAAACCTTGTTAAACAGCCCATCAAAAGAATAGAAAATCTCAGCAACCGTTTTTATTCTGAAAATCTATCAGACACGGAAGAATCCTCTGGTTTAGGACTTTATATCACTGAGGAATTATGCCATCTTCTCGGTGCAGAGATGAAACTAGGCACAGATGGGCAGTGGTTATCGGTTTTTATTTACTTTTAACAAAAAGAAACCTCCTCTGTAGGCTAGAGGAGGTCATTTTTTATAGACTTTTCTTTTTGAAAACTGTCAGTCCACCTATATTAAAGATTACAATAACAGCTAGGCTAACTATAAGTGTGTAGAGAATTGACTCACTATTAGCAGTCATATCATAGAAAAATTGCAATGATAAATATGGCAAAATTTTGATACTTGGGAAGATGAGCATTGGCATAGAAAGTAAGATAGAGCTGACCAAATAGCCAATAAATACTGCAAGATAAGAATGACTAACATAGAGAATAAAGGAAACAATGGAAAGCCAAGCAAGGAGGCAAAGGAATTGAAGGGAAATGGTTATCAGTAGATTTCCAATAAAGCCATCAGGCATAGTGCCAAATCCATTTAAGATCGTTGCTGGAATAAAGGCAATCACAAGGCTAATGATGACTTGCAAAAGTGCAATAGAAGCCAATACAAAAGCTTTGGCGAGGAAAAACTCGGTACGAGAAACACCCACTGTTAAATTATTTTTATAGAGTTTGCCGATTAAATCAACTCCAAGCACGAGGCAGGCTAGGACGATGCAGAGAAAAACGAGGTTTGAACCTTGACTAGATGCGTTAATCAGGGCTTGTACACCGTCCCAACCATGGGTTGGAATTTCTGGTTCTTCTGTCTGGATTGCCATTAGATGACCAGTAGCTCCAAAAATAGCCCCCATTAACATGATTACAAAGAGAATGAACTCTGTAATCCAGAATCCTTTGGAACGGAAAAGACGGTAAAAGTCTGCTTGAATGGTATGTATCATGATTTTCCTCCTATTCGACCAATTGAGTGAAGTATTCTTCTAGGTTTTGACGGGCATAGTAAATCTCGTCAATAGCAACATCTGCCAAGGTTAATTCCTTGAGAATCTGTTTGACATCTTGTTCCTGACCAAAGATATGGATTTCATTTTCTGGATTAACAACCTTGAACTGGAGCTGGATTTGTTCTTTCAATACTTGACAAGCTTTCTCTTTATCAGCTGTCTTAAGAACAATATAATCCTCACTTAGTGTTTCAAATTCAGCTTTGCTGATTTCACGGATAATCTTGCCTTGATCTAAAATACCAAAACGATTAGCTAGGAGATAAAGTTCTGACAAGATATGGCTAGAGATGAGAATGATTATTCCTTTTTCTTGATTGAGCCGTTGAATCATCAGACGAAATTCTTTGATACCGATTGGGTCGAGACCGTTGATAGGTTCATCTAAGATCAGGAAGTCTGGTTTGGATAGGAGTGCAATGGCGATACCAAGTCTTTGTTTCATTCCTAGCGAGAAATCACGAAAGACTTTCTTACCTGTATCTGCCAAACCTACATAGTCCAGCGTTTCTCGAATAACTTGATCAGCATTTGGAATATGACGAATCATACAGTAATATTTCAGATTTTGATAGGCTGTTAAGTGATTATGAGCTACAGGTGATTCGATAACAGAACCTACTCGAGATAGAGCCTTGGTCCACTCATTTTCCGTTTTGCTGGAGAAGAGGGAAATAGTTCCTTTATCCGCAAACAGTAGTTGCGTAATAATTTTTATCAAGGTGGTTTTCCCAGCTCCGTTCTTCCCTATAAGTCCATAAATATCTCCCTCTCTTATCGTTAGATGAATATCCTGAAGGATAGCTTGTTTGTCAAAGTTTTTGGACAATCCATGAATGTCAAGTACTGTTTTCATGTTTCTCTCCTTTTGATTTATTTTGATAACTTTAGTATAAAGCATAGAAATCAAAGAAAGCTCAAGTATTTCTAAAGAGTTTCTAAAGTTTTAGGAATTCTTAAATATCAAAACCCAGTTGATATGAACTGGGCTTCTTAATTATAAAATATATTTCTCAATGGAACGCGCAACGCCGTCTTCTTCGTTGCTTGCTGTAACGGAATCCGCAAGAGATTTGACATAATCGCTGGCATTTCCCATTGCAATGCCAAGTCCTGCAAACTGGAGCATTTCGATATCGTTATTAGCATCGCCCATAGCCATAATCTCTGAGGAATCAATCTTCAAAATATCTGCTAGTCGTGAAAGAGCAGTAGCCTTTGTCGTTCCAAGTGGCATGGCTTCATAAATAACAGGCTGCGAACGAACTCCACTAAATCGTTGACAGAGTTCTCCAGCAAAACGCTCTTCAAAATCGTCTGTTTGGCTCTCTGTCCCCAAAAACATCCCTTGGAACATGCGATACTTGCCACTAGTCGCTTCCTCAAGAGAAATTTCAGTCAGGTCTGAAAAGACTAGCTTAGCATCATTTTCAATGATTTCATTAGGCTTACCACCGAGGACAAAATAATGCTCCTCATCAAAAAGAGTCAACTGAACATCACTTTTTTCAGCAAGGTCATAGAGGTACTCGATGTCTGCTGGACTGAGTTCTTGCCAATCAACCAGACTCCAATCACTGGTCTGGTGAGTTGAGCAACCGTTGTTAACAATCACATACTCATTCTGGAGGTCAAGTCCCAGTTTTTTATAGTAGGGGAGGACACCGAAAAGCGGGCGACCAGTACAAAGTACAAGTTTGACACCTTTTTCAATAGCTTGGTGAATAGCAGTAATGTGAGCTTGTGGGATTTCCTTGGATTCATTGAGGAGGGTCCCGTCCATATCCAAGGCTAGTAGTTTAATCATAGGTCTTCCTTCTTTATCTTTTGGTATTATTATAGCATATTTTGGAGAAGAAATTGATAGGAAGCTTGGGGCTAATTGATTTTACAGTTTAGGATGTTTGGAGAATGTTTATTAGAAAAGGTTACACGTTATTCAATTAAGTAGATAATTATATTTGGCAAGCTGGTCAAAAAAACAGAGGATTTAAGATGAATAACACATTTTCCATCTTAAATCCTCTGTTTTCCTTAATTTTTTACAAATCAACTTGATTAGACGTGGGGTATGATTTATCTTCTAAATTTTCGTTTGATAATAGAGCGTTGGACTTTTAAAACAAGTAAGCTAAATCCGATTGCTGCGACAAATGCAAGAGCAGTTGATAATTTTAATGCTAAAAAGATAAAACTAAAGATAGCAACACAGATACAAAAAACAGCAATATTAACAAAAAATAGGATTTCCTTGAGATTGGCATCAGATTGTGCTTCAGGTGTATAATCTTGATAGCGAGGAATCTGATGATTTAATTCTTCTTGATAGTCTACCTCATAGGATTGTAATTTTCTTACAGGCATTATTCTCTCCTTAACTGTACATACCTATTTTATCATTTTTTAATCGGATAATTATTACAGTAAGGTTACAAAAAGAATAAAGTCCCTTTTCATTTTCAAACTATTGTTCAGGACACGATAGTTTGAAAATAATAGTACGCATAATATTAAGGTTGTTAAACACCTATTGAAAATAGATTAGTAGAAATTGAAACAGTACATTAATACTCTTTAAAACAAGTTAGCGTCATCTTGTATTAGGTATATGTTACTAATTTGGTCAGTTTTATCTACAATCAAAAAGCTGTTCTTTGATTTTTATTGAGTATATAGACTGCAAATTGCACTTAAAAATGGTATAATAGTAAAGTTATATAGTCCCGATAAGATGGTAGGTATTTATCACTAAGAGTTTTCCTACCAGTACTTTGTAACTCTATAACACTATTTTTAAGGGGGGACATTTTTATGTCAGAACGTAAATTATTCACGTCTGAGTCTGTATCTGAGGGGCATCCAGATAAGATTGCAGACCAAATTTCAGATGCGATTTTGGATGCTATTTTAGCAGAGGATCCAGAGGCGCACGTTGCTGCTGAGACAGCTGTATACACTGGATCTGTCCACGTTTTTGGTGAAATTTCTACAAATGCCTATGTGGATATTAACCGTGTGGTTAGAGATACCATTGCAGAGATTGGCTATACCAATACCGAATATGGATTTTCTGCAGAGACTGTAGGAGTACATCCATCTTTGGTGGAACAATCTCCTGACATTGCCCAAGGTGTTAACGAAGCCTTGGAGGTTCGTGGGAATGCAGACCAAGATCCGCTTGACTTGATTGGCGCTGGTGACCAAGGGCTCATGTTTGGATTTGCAGTGGATGAAACAGAAGAGCTCATGCCATTGCCAATCTCACTCAGTCATAAATTGGTTCGTCGTCTGGCAGAACTTCGTAAGTCTGGTGAAATTAGCTATCTTCGCCCAGATGCTAAATCACAAGTTACAGTTGAGTATGATGAAAATGACCGTCCAGTACGTGTGGACACAGTCGTGATTTCAACTCAGCACGATCCAGAAGTCAGCAACGAACAAATTCACAATGATGTCATTAACAAGGTTATCAAAGAGGTTATTCCAGCCTCTTACTTGGATGAGCAAACAAAATTCTTCATCAATCCTACTGGTCGTTTTGTAATCGGTGGACCTCAAGGGGACTCAGGTCTGACTGGTCGTAAGATTATCGTAGATACTTATGGTGGCTACTCTCGTCATGGTGGTGGTGCCTTCTCTGGTAAAGATGCGACTAAAGTGGATCGTTCTGCTTCTTATGCAGCTCGCTACATTGCTAAAAACATTGTTGCAGCAGGTCTTGCAAAGAAAGCAGAAGTGCAATTGGCATACGCTATCGGTGTTGCCCAACCTGTTTCTGTTCGTATCGATACCTTTGGTACAGGAAGTGTAGCTGAAAGCAAGCTTGAAAAAGCGGCTCGTCAAATCTTTGACCTTCGTCCTGCAGGAATTATTCAAATGTTGGATCTTAAACGTCCAATTTACCGTCAAACAGCGGCTTATGGACACATGGGACGTACAGATATTGATCTTCCGTGGGAACGTTTGGACAAGGTAGATGCTTTGAAAGAAGCGGTAAAATAAAATCTTGAGAGGGGGACTTCCCCTCTTTTTTGCTGATAAAACATTTCACATACAAATAATTGAACTTTGGTAAAAATAAGACTATAATTAAGTTAGAAATGATAAAGCTAGAAAAGAGTTTACTGTATCAAATCTGTACAGTAAGATTAAAATCATGAAAAAGAAAACAATAGCAATTATACAATGTATTTTGTATCTCATAGCTCCTTATATAGCTCTTCAATTATGTAGAATGAACAGAAGTTTCGTTACTGATCATCTCTTTTTTATTTTCCTTATTCTGCTGACTATTTCATTCTGGTTTAGTATTTGGAAGCTAGAAAAAGCACTAGATAATGATTCACAATAATAGCTCCAAAGACTTAGATCTGTTTTGTTTGCAGGTCTAAGTCTTTTTATCACTTTAAAAAACTCCTATAACATCTTTCCGAAAAACTATAATTTTCTTGAAAAATACATAAGCCTATGCTATACTACTAGTAGACTTATTTATGGAGAAAATACATGAAACGTGAGATTTTACTGGAACGAATTGACAAACTAAAACAAATCATGCCCTGGTATGTTCTGGAATACTACCAATCTAAGCTTGCTGTTCCCTACAGTTTTACAACCTTGTATGAATACCTCAAGGAATACGATCGATTTTTCAGCTGGGTTTTGGAGTCTGGTATTTCAAACGCTGATAAAATGTCTAATATTCCTTTATCTGTCTTGGAAAACATGTCAAAGAAAGATATGGAAACCTTTATCCTTTATCTACGAGAACGACCTTTGCTGAATGCTAATACAACAAAACAAGGTGTTTCACAGACAACTATCAATCGGACCTTGTCAGCACTTTCTAGTCTTTATAAGTATTTGACTGAGGAAGTTGAAAACGATCAGGGAGAGCCTTATTTCTATCGTAATGTAATGAAGAAAGTTTCAACCAAGAAAAAGAAAGAGACTCTTGCTGCCAGAGCTGAAAACATCAAACAAAAGCTCTTTCTAGGTGATGAAACAGAAGGGTTTCTGACTTATATAGACCAAGATTACCCACAACAGCTCTCAAATCGAGCTCTTTCATCATTTAATAAAAATAAAGAACGTGATTTGGCCATTATTGCCCTTCTCTTGGCATCGGGTGTTCGCTTATCTGAAGCTGTTAATCTGGATCTAAGAGATCTCAATCTAAAAATGATGGTTATCGATGTCACTCGAAAAGGGGGCAAACGTGACTCGGTCAATGTAGCTGCCTTTGCAAAGCCTTATTTAGAGAATTATCTGGCCATTCGGAATCAACGCTATAATACTGAAAAAACGGACATTGCACTCTTTCTAACTCTCTATCGAGGTGTTCCCAATCGTATTGACGCTTCCAGCGTTGAAAAAATGGTTGCTAAATACTCTGAGGACTTCAAAGTCCGTGTAACACCCCATAAACTACGACATACCCTAGCAACTAGGCTCTATGATGCTACTAAATCTCAAGTTTTGGTCAGTCACCAGCTAGGACATGCCAGCACACAAGTCACTGACCTCTATACCCATATCGTCAACGATGAACAAAAGAATGCTCTGGATAGTTTATAAACTACATAAAATAAATTATGTAATTTATAAAAAAGGGATTCAATAAACTATTAATCTTATTTGATCATATCAAATACAAT
This sequence comes from Streptococcus mitis SK597, assembly GCF_000148545.1. GTDB lineage: Bacteria > Bacillota > Bacilli > Lactobacillales > Streptococcaceae > Streptococcus > Streptococcus mitis_C. The sequence goes on from NZ_AEDV01000043.1 coordinate 14,405, forward strand.
TGCTAACAGAGTAAATAGCTTTAAAGAATATGAAATAAAATTTATGTGGCCACTAGCTTGCCTTTCTTTGTAATATCCTGGATATGCAAATCACTTATAATTGGTATTCATCTCAAAATAAGAGGATTCCACAAAAATAAATCAAATTAAGCACCTATAAAAGCATGCTGTCTGCGATGGCCAATATTTTATCAGAAAATAAAATTCCTTTAAAAACAATCACGGACATGGTTGATCATTCCGACTCTGAAGTCACTACTTCCATCTACACCCACGTCACAAAGAACATGAAAGATGAAGCAATCAATGTACTGGACAAAGTGATGAAAAAGATTTTTTAAAAAGTTTTGCCCCTTTTTTGCCCCCTAAATACAAAAATAGCCCTTCGAATAAAATCCGAGGGGCTAGAAACGTTGTTACATCAACGGCCGAACTTTTAAATTTCAAGGTTCGAGATAAAATAGTTCAGTGAACTATTTTATTTTTTCAAGTTGTAGAATGATTTCAATCCACGGTATTCTGCTACTTCACCAAGTTGGTCTTCGATGCGAAGCAATTGGTTATATTTAGCGATACGGTCTGTACGTGAAAGTGAACCAGTCTTGATTTGTCCTGCGTTAGTTGCAACTGCGATGTCAGCGATTGTTGAATCTTCAGTTTCACCTGAACGGTGTGATACAACGGCAGTGTAACCAGCTTCTTTCGCCATTTCGATAGCGTCGAATGTTTCAGTAAGAGTACCGATTTGGTTAACTTTGATAAGGATTGAGTTAGCAGCACCTTCTGCAATACCCTTTTCAAGGTAAGAAGTGTTTGTTACGAAGAAGTCGTCACCAACCAATTGAACTTTACCACCAAGACGTTCAGTAAGAGCTTTCCAACCGTCCCAGTCATTTTCATCCATACCATCTTCGATAGTGATGATTGGGTATTTGTTTACCAATTCTTCAAGGTAGTCGATTTGTTCTGCAGCAGTACGTACAGCTGCTCCTTCACCTTCGAATTTAGTGTAGTCGTAAACTTTACGTTCTTTATCGTAAAATTCTGATGAAGCACAGTCAAATCCGATAAATACGTCTTTACCAGGAACATATCCAGCAGCTTCGATCGCAGCAAGGATAGTTTCAACTCCGTCTTCAGTTCCTTCAAAACGAGGAGCAAATCCACCTTCGTCACCTACGGCTGTTTCCAAACCACGAGATTTAAGGATTTTCTTAAGTGCATGGAAGATTTCAGCACCCCAACGAAGAGCTTCTTTGAATGATGGCGCACCAGCAGGTACGATCATGAATTCTTGGAAAGCGATTGGAGCGTCAGAGTGAGAACCACCGTTGATGATGTTCATCATTGGAGTTGGAAGAACTTTAGTGTTGAATCCACCTAGGTAGCTGTAAAGTGGGATTTCAAGGTAGTCAGCAGCAGCACGAGCTACAGCGATAGACACACCAAGGATTGCGTTTGCACCCAATTTACCTTTGTTAGGAGTACCGTCAAGAGCGATCATAGCACGGTCGATAGCTTGTTGATCACGTACATCGTAGCCAATGATAGCTTCAGCAATGATGTTGTTTACGTTGTCAACAGCTTTTTGTGTACCAAGACCACCGTAACGAGATTTGTCACCGTCGCGAAGTTCAACTGCTTCGTGTTCACCAGTAGACGCTCCTGATGGAACCATACCACGTCCGAAAGCACCTGATTCAGTGTAAACTTCTACTTCAAGTGTTGGGTTACCGCGTGAGTCTAGGACTTCGCGAGCGTAAACATCAGTAATAATTGACATTTTTTACTCTCCTTATGAGTTAAATTTTTTACACCTCTATAATACCTTAAAAACCCTCCTTTTTCAAGAAAAAATGTTATCTTTGTGCAAATTTTCCTTAACTTTATAAAGTAATCGCTTTCTTTTGTCTGTTTTATTCTAACTTTTATGATATACTGTTTTCATGACAGATTTATCAAAACAATTACTTGAAAAAGCTCATGGTGGGCCAAAATTAAATCCAGATGAGCAAAGACGCTATCTTGGTACCTTTGAGGAAAGAGTTCTTGGATATGCAGATATTGATACAGCAAATAGCCCTCAGCTAGAAAAAGGCTTTTTATCTATTTTAGAAAACCTTCAGGAAAAAGCAGAGCCACTATTTGTGAAGATTTCTCCAACTATCGAATTTGACAAGCAAGTTTTCTACTTAAAAGAAGCAAAAGAAACTGATAGTCAAGCCACCATAGTATCTGAAGAGCATACTACTTCTCCCTTCGGTCTGGTTATCCATAGCAATGCACCCGTTCAAGTAGAAGAAAAGGATCTTCGACTTGCTTTTGCAAAGCTTTGGGAAGTTAAAAAGGAAGAACCATCCAAAACATCCTTATGGAAAAAATGGTTTGGCTAAATCTTACTCAGACTTAATAAACGCCCAATATTGGTAGCCGTGTGCTCCAGATAGAGACTGGCATTTTTCAAACTATCTTCCAAAGGTTCACATTTCTCCAAAATTGAAAAAACCGCTTGGATATTTTCAAATGGTAAGGGAGGCAAATCCTCAGCAAGACTACCGCAAATAGCAATAACAGGAACTCCAACAGGGGTTCTTTTTGCAACACCTATAGGCGCTTTACCTGCTAAACTTTGACGATCTAGCTTTCCTTCTCCAACAATAACCAAGTCAGCATCTAAAACTTTCTTATCAAAATCAATCAAATCTAAACAGGTATCAATCCCAGATACGATTCTTGCTTGAGCAAAGGCACACAAACCAGCAGCAATGCCTCCACCAGCTCCTGCTCCTTTAATTTCTAATGTTGCAGGGGAGACTTTTTCATAAAAATCTTGGATTGCCTGATCTACGACTGCAAACATAGTAGGATCTAGGCCTTTTTGTTTGCCAAAAATATAGGTCGCACCTTGAGGACCACATAAGGGACTGACGACATCTGCTAAAATACGAATTTGTACATCTTCAGGAATTTCATAGCAATTTTCTGTTGACATAGAAGCTAAGTTTAATAAGGACTGCCCGCAAGCGGGCAAGACATTTCCATCCCTATCATAAAGTCGATAACCTAAACCAGCAGCGATCCCAATTCCTCCATCATTACTGGCCGTACCGCCAACGCCAATATAAATTTCTTTAATCCCTTGAGAAATGAGGTGGCAAATCAATTCTCCAATACCACGAGTTTGGATTTGTAGTGGATTTCGTTTCTCCAGAGGAATTTTTCCAAGGCCGACCAAGTCAGCTACTTCAAATAGGGCTAATTCCCCTTTTTTAAAATAGCGCATGGATTCTTTTGGGCCAAAAGGTCCTGTCACTTGGATCCATTTTTCTTCTAGGTCAAGAGAATGTCGGATAGCATCTACAGTGCCTTCTCCACCATCACCAACAGGGCAGAGGAGATAGTCTACATCTGCAAGCGATTGTTGGAAACCTCTTTTTATAGCTTCAGCCACCTCTTCAGAGCTCAAACTTTCCTTAAATGAATCTGGTGCAATTACAATCTTCATATTTTCCCCTCATTCTAAACAGTCAATCAAAGGAAGAACTTCTAAAAAATCCCTCTTGTCAACATGATTCGGTATTTCTTTTTTGAGCACTTCTTTAGCACAAAAAGCAATTCCTAGTCCTGCTGATTTCAACATTAATAAGTCATTGGCACCATCACCGATTGCAACCGTTCTTTCTCTAGGAAGTTTTAGTTCCTCTCTCCATTGTTCCAGAGTTGCTTTTTTGACTTCAGGATTAATAATTTGTCCAACTAACTTTCCTGTTAGATGACCGTCTTTAACTTCAAGTTGGTTGGCAGATAAATAGGCAATACCAAGGGATTTTGCAAGCCTCTCAACTATTGGAGTAAATCCACCAGACACAAGACCAACTAGGATGTCGTTCTTTTGGAGAATTGAGATGAATTCTTGGGCATTTGGCGAGAGATGAATGGAGTTGAAGACTTTCTCAAAAACCGAAATAGGAAGGCCTTCCAACAAGGAAACTCTGTCTCGTAAACTGCTTTCAAAGTCTACCTCTCCTCGCATTGCCCGACTTGTAAGCTGCGCAATTTCCTCCTCACAACCTGCCTCTCTTCCCAACAAATCAATCACTTCTTCTAGGATTAAGGTTCCATCCACATCCAACACACACAAGCCTTTTACTTGAGACATCAGTTCTCCTCTCTAAATAGCCTAAAAATCGTATGAAGTCATCATACGATTTTATCTATTAATTAACTAAACTATGGTACAAGTCAAGGTATGACCTGCAGGCTGTATCCCATGAGAAATCACACTCCATAGCTTGTTTTTGTAGATTTCTCCAAACATCAGGATGGTTTCTATACAAGTCCAAAGCTGTTTGGAAAGTCCAATTTAACCAGTAAGGAGATAGATTGTCAAAGCTAAAGCCAGTACCGCTTCCTTCGATTGGATTGAAAGCGCGAACGGTATCTCGCAAGCCACCAACTTCATGAACCAATGGCAAGGTTCCGTAACGCATAGCCATCATCTGAGACAAGCCACACGGTTCGAAACGACTTGGCATGAGGAAGAGGTCACAAGCAGCGTAGATTTCTTGAGCAAGTTTGACATCAAAAGTGATATTTGCTGATAGCTTGTCTGGGTAAATCTGAGCAAACCATGAGAAAGCTCCTTCAAAGGCCGGATCTCCAGTTCCCAAAAGAACAATCTGAACATCATTTTGCAAGATATGGTGAAGACTTTCCACCACCACATCAAAACCCTTTTGACGTGTCAAACGAGAAACAATTCCCACCAGTGGAACGTCAGCTCTAACTGGCAAGCCAACTCTCTCTTGTAATTTTGCCTTGTTTTGGGCTTTCCCAGACAAATCTTCCTGATTGAAATGATAATCTAAAAGAGCATCCGTCTGAGGATTATACAGGTCAGCATCAATCCCATTCACGATACCAGATACCTTGCCAGATTCCATTCGAAGAATCTGATCCAAGTTACAACCAAACTGACTGGTCATAATTTCATGAGCATAACTAGGTGAAACCGTTGAAACACGATCCGCATAGAGAATACCTGCCTTCATCCAGTTCAGACAGTTGTTCCAGCGAAGGGTACCATCAGCATAACGCTCAAAGCCAACTCCAAACAAATCCCATAACATTCCTTCTGAAAATTGTCCTTGGAATTCCAAATTATGAATGGTTAAAACAGTTTTAATACCTTGATAGGCTTGAATCCAACGGTATTTTTCCTTTAACAAGAAAGGAATCATAGCTGTATGGTAGTCATGAACATGGAGAAGGTCAGGAATGAAGTCAATCCTTTCCATAGCCTCAATGGCAGCCAGTTGGAAGAAAGCGAAGCGTTCCCCATCGTCAAAATCACCGTAAACATGGCCACGGAAGAAATAATATTGGCTGTCAATAAAGTAGAAGGTTACACCGTTTAAGACGGTTTTCTTAATCCCACAGTACTGTCTGCGCCAACCAACACTCACCTCAAAATGAAGCACATCTTCAATCTGATTTCCAAATTTAGCCTCTACCATGTCATAGTAGGGTAAAATCACTGCAACTTCGTGCCCAGCTTTTACCAGTGATTTGGGAAGAGCGCCAATGACATCTCCCAAACCACCTGTTTTTGAAAAGGGTGCACCCTCAGCTGCTACAAATAAAATTTTCATGAATGAATATCCTCTGTTACTTTGCTACCTTTCTTAACGACAACTGGATGTTCTGCAGTTCCTCGAATCACAACACCAGGCTCAACTTCAACACCCTTGTCCAAGATAGCATATTCGACCTGAGCGCCTTCTCCAATAACAACACGAGGGAAGAGCAGGCTATCTTTAACCAGGCTATCCTTATGAACATGAGTATTACGTGATAAAACAGAATTAGCCACTTGACCTTCAATAATACTACCAGAGGCAAACTGAGAAGTACTTACCTTAGATGTATTAGCATAATAAGTTGGCTCTTCGTTTTTGACCTTTGTATAAATCTTTTGATTTGGTGAGAAGAGAGAGTAGAATTTTTGTGATTCAAGCATATCTTTGTTAGCTTTGTAATAAGACTCTACAGAATGAATATTTGCCAGATAACCTGTGTACTCGTAGGCGAAAGCTCCCTCTTTTGCAGCCAAATCCCGTAAAACATAGCGCAACTTCTCTGGATGTTCTTTTTTAGCTTCTTCTTCCAAGCGTTCTATCAACCAAGGTGTATCAACGACAAAGATATCTGTGGACATATTATAGACTTCATCTGATGATTTACTATCAAAGAGTTTATGAGAACGAACATGGTCTGTTTCATCTACTTCCAAGATTGCATTTACTTCTGAAATATCTTTCTTAGCTAGTTTTTTATAAACTACAGTGATAGGCCCTTTTGTTGTACTATGTAGGTGGAAAACTTGGTTCAAATCAATGTTAATCAGAACATCGCAGTTGAGGGAAACCGTTTGGTTTGACCCAGAACGTTTCAAATAAGTAAGAAGCTGTTGGTAGTATTCTTTTCCAACTGTGCTACTTTCCACACGGGTATTGTAAATACCTAGATAATAGTGGCTAAGAAGGGTTGACAAGCCCCACTCACGTCCTGAACGAATATGGTCAAAGACTGAGCTGATATTATCCTGCTGAAAAATACCAAAAACACTGCGAACACCAGCATTGGCAAGACTTGAGAGCGGGAAGTCAATCAAACGATATTTACCGCCAAATGGCAAACTAGCTACTGGACGGTGGTCTGTCAATGTTGACATATCATGAAAACCAACTGTGTTTCCTAAAATGGCAGAATATTTATCAATCTTCATCTGTTGCTACCCCCACTACTTCATTATATCCTACAACTTGTACTTCTTCTGTTCCATCAATTTCGACACCATCAGAAATAACTGCACCTTCACCAATAATAGCACGTTTGATTTTAGCTCCGTGTCCAATAATGGCTCCACTCATGATAACTGAATCTACTACTTCTGCTCCTTCGCGAACTTGCGCACCTGTTGAAAGAATAGAGTGTTTAACCGTTCCATCTACAAAACAGCCATCGACAACCAAAGAATCTTCCACATGTGCATTTGCCCCAAGGAAGTTTGGTGGTGAAATCAAGTTTCTTGAATAAATCTTCCATTGACGGTTACGGCTATCCAAGGCATTTTCTGGAGAAATGTACTCCATGTTGGCTTCCCAAAGAGACTCAATAGTACCAACATCTTTCCAGTAACCATTAAATTCGTAAGCATAGACACTTTCACCTGACTCAAGGTAATTTGGAATGACATTTTTACCGAAGTCTGACATATCGACATTGCTCTTTTCAGCAGCTACTAACATATTGCGCAGACGTTGCCAATCAAAAATGTAAATCCCCATAGAAGCCTTTGTAGATTTAGGTTGAGCTGGTTTTTCTTCAAACTCAACGATACGATTGTTAGCATCTGTATTCATGATACCAAAACGACTAGCTTCTTTAAGAGGGACGTCTAAAACCGCTACTGTCAAGCTGGCATTATTATCCTTGTGAGACTGGAGCATATCATCATAGTCCATTTTATAGATGTGGTCCCCAGACAGAATCAAGACATACTCAGGGTTGACACTGTCGATATAATCGATATTTTGGTAAATAGCGTGGCTAGTCCCTTCGAACCAACGATTTCCTTCACTTGCAGAATAAGGTTGAAGAATAGAGACACCAGAATTGATACCGTCTAGTCCCCAGCTTGAACCGTTTCCAATATGGTTATTGAGAGCAAGTGGCTGATACTGTGTAATGACTCCAACATTGTGAATCCCTGAGTTGGCACAGTTTGAAAGAGCGAAGTCAATGATACGGTAGCGTCCGCCAAATTGTACAGCTGGTTTCGCAAGGTTTTGAGTGAGTTTTCCGAGACGAGTTCCTTGCCCACCGGCAAGAATCAAAGCTAACATTTCATTCTTCATTTTCTACTCCTTTTTGGTTTTTATTTGTGACGGTTTTAGTAGATTTCAAGCGGCGTTTGATTTTCCAAACACTTGCTCCCATGGCCGGTAGGGTAAAGGTCAAGGTCTGCTCATAATCTTTCCATAGTCCTTCTTGCGTTTGAACAGTTTGATTATGTTCTTTCCAAACGCCTCCCCACTCTTCTAACTCAGTATTCCAGACTTCTTCATAAATCCCTGCAACAGGCAGACCGATTGTAAAATCTTTTCGTTCAACAGGTGCCATATTAAAGACGCAGACTAGCATGTCGCCCTTCTTACCCTTACGGATGAAGGAAAGAACACTCTGGTCTCGATTATCTGCATCAATGATTTCAATACCATCATAGCTGGTATCGATTTCCCACAGACAGCGATGATCTTTGTAAAACTGGTTTAGCTGAGAAGTGAAATACTTCATCTTAGCATTCATAGGGTCTTCTAGATTAGACCATTCCAACTGCTCTTCAGATCTCCATTCTAGGAATTGGCCGTATTCGCTACCCATGAAGAGCAATTTCTTACCAGGGTGACAAATTTGGTAAGTGTAGATATTGCGTAAGCCTGCGAATTGATTATAGCGATCTCCCCACATCTTGTGCATCATACTCTTCTTACCGTGAACCACTTCATCGTGCGAGAATGGTAGGATATAGTTTTCATTGAAAACATACATAAAGCTGAAAGTCACCAGGTTAAAGTCATATTTACGATAAATCGGATCTTCTTCATAGAATCGGAGGATATCATTCATCCAGCCCATATTCCACTTGTAGTCAAATCCTAGACCACCAAGCTCTTTCATTCCCGTAATCTTGGTTGCTGACGAACTTTCTTCTGCGATCATCATCACATCTGGATGTGCTAGTTTAATGACATCATTCAAGCGTTGAAGGAAATAATATCCTTCATAGTTGAGATTGCCACCATCTTTATTAGGTGTCCATGGAGCATCATCGTAGTCAAGATAGAGCATATTGCTAACTGCATCCACCCGAATACCATCTAGATGGTAAAAGTCAATCCAAAACTTAATACTAGAAATCAAGAAGGATTGGACTTCATTCTTTCCAAGGTCAAAATTGAGTGCACCCCAACCGTAATTATGAGCCTTATTATGGTCTTGGTACTCAAAAGTCGGTGTCCCGTCATAATAAGCTAAGGCATCATCATTAATGGTGAAATGACCAGGTACCCAGTCTACAATAACCCCAATATTGTTTAAGTGACATTCCTCAACAAAATCTTGAAACTCTTCAGGGCGACCATAGGCATGCTCTAAAGCGAAGTAACCCATAAGCTGGTAACCCCAACTCAAACCGAGAGGGTGAGACAACAAAGGCATAAACTCAATGTGAGTATAGTTCATCTCAACTAGGTAAGGAATGAGTTCATCTTTCAATTGAGCAAAACTATAAGGACTTCCATCTGGATTTCTCTTCCACGATCCAGCATGAACTTCGTAGATATTGACAGGACGTTCAAAGAAAGTCCAACGTTTTCTGCGAGCTAACCAAAGCCCATCCTTCCATTTCTTTTCTGGAATCTCTGTTAAAATAGCTCCAGTACCAGGTCGTGCCTCATACCGTACAGCCAAAGGATCAATCTTCATCAGCTGATGACCATTTGCGCGTGTGATATGATACTTATAAATTTGGCCTTCTTGAGCAAGAGTGGTAAAGACTTCCCAAACTCCAAATTCATTTCGTTCCATCGGAATTTGATTTTCTACCCAATTGGTAAAATCCCCCACCAAGTGGACAGCCTGAGCATTGGGAGCCCACACACGAAATGTATAACCGTACTCTCCATTTAGTTCTTCCCTATGTGCTCCTAGATAATGCTGAAGGTGAAAATTTTCTCCTGTCATAAATGTGCGCAAAGCTTCTCTTTTATCCATAATACCTCCCCTTCTTCTGTAAGCGTTTTCTATAGATTTATTATACTACCTTTTTAGGGAAGATTCAAGTAAATTACGGAATTTGCAAAAAAATCTTTTGAAAGTCTTCAACAAATTCACTGATGTATTCACTTGTAAATCAAGAAATTTTCAAACAGATTATGAAAACGAATTGTTTTTTTACAATACTATCATAAAGTTCGTCATTTTACTAATAAAATTGTTGTTTTAAAGTAAAAAACAAAACCAGGAAAACAATTTCCTGATTTTACATTTCATTTCACATCAAAAACAATGGATTTGACATTTGTCATCGCTTCAATGCTATATTTAATTCCTTGAACACCAGCACCAGAACCTTTGACACCAAGGAAGGGGAAATTATCTGGACCACGTTGGGTTTTATTATTAATATGAACTGTACCCACTTCAAGTTTTTCAGCAATTTCAAAGGCCTTTTTGAAATCATTTGTAAAGACTGAAGATTGAAGGCCGAATTCAGATTCGTTGGCAAAGGCAATTGCTTCTTCTACATTAGTCACACGAATAATTGGTAAAACAGGGCCAAATGGCTCTTCCCATGCTACTTTCATATCTTTTGTCACTTGGTCAAAAAGAACTGGCCAGAGAAGATTGCCCTCACGTTTGATTGGTGTAAGAGCCTGAGCCCCTTTTTCTTGTGCATCCTCAATCAAGCCCCAAATAAAGTCGGCTGAAGCATTGTCAATAACAGGTGTAATATCAGCATTGTCAAATGGGTCACCAACTGTTAATTTAGCAACCTCTGCTTGAAGAAAAGTAGCTAATGTATCTGCTACACTTTCGAGAACAATGACACGTTTAATGGCCGTGCAACGTTGGCCTGAATAGCTAAAGGCACCCGCAACAATTTGCTTGGCAGCATGTTCCAAATCTGCATCTTCTAGTACAAGAGCTGCATCTTTTCCGCCAAGCTCCAGCATGATAGGACGCATACCAGCTAAACGACCAATACGTTCTCCGATTGGAGTTGAACCTGTAAAGTTGATGAAGTTGACTTCTTTGTGCTCAATGATATAATCCCCAATTTCTGAACCACGACCTGTAATGGTATTGAAAACACCTGCTGGAATCCCTGCTTCTTCAAAAGCTTTAGCCAACAAAAGACCAGAAATAGAACCTTGTGTTGGTGGCTTAAACATGACCACATTCCCTGCAATCAAGGCCGGAGCAATCTTAGATCCGGAAAGGTTGACTGGATAGTTAAAGGGAGCAATAGCTAGCACGACTCCAACCGGCTCACGACGAACAACAGCCAGTTTGTTTTTACTTGCTGCCTCAAAACCACCACCTTCCATTGCTTGTCCAGTGATACGGAGACCTTCCTCAGCAGCATACCGAATCAAGTCTGCTGTACGCACTACTTCTCCAATGGCTGCTTTAATCCCTTTTGCTACTTCTTTGGCAAGGATAGTACCAATTTCTTCCTTATCACGTTCTAAAATAGCTGCTGTTTTATGCAAATAAGCCGCACGTTCAACTGCTGATAAAGCTCGCCATGCTGGCAGGGCTGCACGCGCAGCTTTCATAGCCTCATCAACTTCTGCTTGGCTCATAGCTGGAACTGTACCCAATTCTTCTTGATTGATTGGTGAATAAATCGTAATTTCTTTTTCAGATGATTTCCATTCTCCATTTACTAAATTCTGATATCTTGTCAAATTCTCGTCCTCCTGAAAATGATTAAGATATATTTTACCAAATTTTCAGAAAATTACAACCCTTTTTGCAAAATTTTTGAGATTATTTTCACAAGCTTGATTGTTCAAAGTATACTCAATAAAAATAAAAAAATCAGACTAGGAATCTACTACGTCAAGGCGAAGCTAATGTGGTTTGAAGAAATTTTCGAAGAGCGTGAATGAGTATTCTCTATAATTGATATAGATTACTGAAACAGAATCTAGGTATAGTATATTGAATCAAGAATAGTACTCCACGACTGCTAAAATATTTCTATATATTAATTGACTTTCCTAATCGATTTGTTCACATCTTATTTCAATCTACTATAAAAGTCTTTAAAACAAAAAGACGTCCTATCAAGTGTTCAAACACTTTGATAGGATGCCTTGTTTCGTGAAAATATTTATCAAATTTTCTATACAAGTGAGTTATCAGCTAAGTTCTTTCTATTCGTTCACTTCCAATGATGTGTTAGAATAGCGAGATAGATGGTCTTTATAAAACACTCAAGACGGCTAGGCTAATATCATCTAACACATTGTCTTCTTTTGAGCGACTGTTAGTTACCAACATAGCTAAATTTCCTGCATTTTCAAATTGATAGGGTTCTGATTTAGCATTCACAACCACCAAGAGGTGTTCTTTCCCATGAACTTCATAGATAAGGCAGCCGCTATGTTCAATCGCAGAATGCACAAAGACATGATGGTAAATTTCATCATAGCTAGAGTAAGAAAAGGCACCAGTTTTTGTCTTCAATCGGATGACTTGACGAATAAATTCAATACTGTCTTGACGCTCATTAATCAAGTCCCAGTTGACTTGATTCACACTGTCAGGAGCATTATAGCTATTCATCGCACGCTCTCTATCATCATGTGTCAACTCACCATTCTCACCAGTCGCAACGAGTTTGGTACGACCAAATTCTTGACCGATTTCCATAAAGGCCATCCCCTGCATGAGTAGGTTCATAGCTGTGGCTGTCTCAACCTTGCGCATGATTTGTTCTGAACTTTGGTCTGGATGAAGGGTTGCCAATAAATCGTGAAGATTGTAATTGTCATGGGCTTCTACATAGTTAAGCACCTGATTTGGATGTGTATAGGTTCCTAATTCACGACTTCCTAGGATTGCTTTGGCTAGAATTGGCTCTGTCGCAGCACCGCTGACAAAACCTGACTTGATAGCACCATAAACTTCTCCACCTTTGACAGCATCACGCTGATTGTCATTAAAGAAACCAATATTTGGCATTTCGTAGGCGTTGTCTTTCTTAGCCTTATCATAAGGGGCAAGACCTGTTCCCATGTCCCAACCTTCTCCATAAAGAATAATGTTAGGATCAACTTCATCTAAACTTTGACGAATCATCTGCATAGTCTTGACATCATGAATCCCCATCAAGTCAAAACGGAAACCGTCAATATTGTATTCTTGCACCCAGTATAGAAGAGAATCAATCATGTACTTGCGGAACATTTCGTGTTCACTGGCTGTTTCATTTCCAACACCCGTTCCATTCTGGAAGGTACCGTCTGGATTCATACGATAATAGTAATCAGGGACAGTTGTTTGGAAAGGTGCATCAACAACTGAGAAGGTATGGTTATAGACCACATCCATAATGACACCAATACCCGCATCGTGATAAGCTTGAACCATGGTTTTCAAATCACGAATGACCTGAGCTGGATCATCTAGATTAGTTGAAAAACTAGTTTCTGGCGCGTTATAGTTTTGTGGGTCATAACCCCAGTTGTAGGTTATATTTCCATCCTCATCGTATTCTTTGTGACGGTCTGCAATTGGTTGCAACTGAACATAATTGTAGCCCAACTTCTTGATGTGATCAAAAGCAGTTGACTGACCGTACTGGTTAACCGTTCCAGTCTGAGCAGCACCCAAGAACGTTCCTCGAAGATGTTCATCCACACCTGAGGTCGGTGATTGGGTCAAATCACGAATGTGCATTTCACAGATAACTGCCTTACATGGATTTTCCAAGCGCCAAGTAGCCTCCGAACCGTGCTTGACCTCGAAGTTTGCAACCTGCTTTTCTGCATGACTCAAAATAGCTGAACGTTTGCCATCAGGACTGGTCGCGATAGTATAAGGATCACGTGTCAGTGTTTGGTGGTGAGGGAATTGGACTTGATACTGATAAGCCTTACCAGTCAAATCTTCCTCAACATCCAAACTCCAGACACCAATAGTATTGTCCTTATGATTATAGGAGTAGCTATTGCCTCTCTCCATATCAAAAGTCTTCCAAACAGAGGCATCATTAGCAGCTGATTCATAGACTAGGACTTGCACTGCTGTCGCTGTTGGTGACCAGAGGGAAAAATGAGCCTGATTGTCCTCTACACGGCAACCCAATTCCCCTTGGTAACCCCAATGATGGTCAAAACTAGCACTGTTAATAGCCTTATCAAAGGCAAAAGGATTTTGATTTTTATAGAAAGGACTGGCAATAGCAGGATTTTCAGAGTAATAAATCTTATCATCTCCTTCCAAAATCCAGACCTCTGTTAATAGGGGATAGTGATTAAAACGGATAGCATATTCTTTACTGGTTTGGCCGGTATGAACCACAAAATTCAAGCTTTCTAAGGGATGAGCGCTTGTGTGTTCAAAGCTAAATAAAGCTCCAAAATAATCTTCTTTGTAGGTTAGCAAATCAATTCGGTGATCATGGCTTTTTACAAAAGAGCAAGTGTCGTATTCACCATTCTTGCGATGGTAATGAATGCGCATAGGGTAGGTATACATTTTTATTTTTTCCTTTTTTTAATTTGTTTCTGTTTCACTAATAAATTCTTGACCAATCTCGTATCGATTGACAAAAAATTCGATGTGATGATGGCAGACTTGAAGTTCAACTGGGGTATCTCCTCCATATTCCCCATCTAGGTTCAGCATAAATGGTTCTTGGTCATCTAAAACTTCTAAACGTAGTTTGCTAGTTTTGAGGTATTCGATATTGACATCTGAGACGTGCTGACCACCATTAATGGCCTGTATCAATAAGCCCAACATATCAAATAGCTTGTCTGTCTTGACCAAAATCAGAGTAAAATTACCATCGTCTAACTTGGTATCAGGCGCTAACTGCTCAAACCCTCCAATGGAATTGGTCAAGGCAACAAAAATCAAGGACACCTCTCCTTCAAAGACCCCCTGATCGTGTGTGATTCTCACTGGACGAACCTTGGTCTTAGGAAACATTTCAATGCCTTTAGCAACATAGGCAAAATAACCAAGACGCGTCTTGACTTCACTTGGAACACTGTAGGTCAATTCTGTTAGAGTACCCGCAGCGGCAATATTGATAAAATATTTATCCTCAAAAGCACGGCCAATATCCATATGAATGGTTTCGTTTTTAGTGATAATCTGAGCAGCTGCAACAGGATCCCCTATTGGAATTTTTAGGGCACGCGCATAATCATTAGTCGTACCTGTTGGGATGATGGCAAGCCGAGGTCTCTTATCGAGCGAGGCAACCCCATTGACTACCTCATTAATTGTTCCATCACCACCTGCAGCAATAATCAAAGCAAAACCAGCTTTGGCTGCTCTCTCAGCTTCTTTTTGTGCTGAAAGAGGTTCTGGAGTCGTTTGAAAGGCACTGGTTTCATAGCCAATATCTTCCAAAACATCCAGCACTTCTGCTATATTTTTCTTGATAATTTCCTGCCCTGAGGTTGGGTTATAAATTAAACGCGCACGTTTTCTTTCTTCTGTCATTGTTACAAACTTTCTAGCCATACCTCGTCTCTAACCTCAATACCAAGTTCTTGTGCCTTTTGAAGTTTACTTCCAGCATCTGCTCCTGCCACGACGAGGTCGGTCTTTTTAGACACACTGCCTGTTACCTTGGCACCTAGACTTTCGAGTTTACTTTTAGCTTCTGAGCGCTTGAGACGTTCCAATTTTCCAGTCAATACCACGGTCAAACCTGACAAGGCTGCATCTGCTACTACAGTCTGACCTTTGTAGGCCAGATTGACTCCAGCTTCTCTCAATTCTCTGAGGAGAATTTCAGAGCCTTCTGTCGCAAAATATGTCTGAAGACTCTTGGCGATCACGCCACCCAGACTTTCAATACTAGCCACTTCCTCTGGATCTGCCTGAGCCAGAGTTTCGATTGAATGAAAATGTTGAAGTAATAGCTGACTGGCCTTGCTTCCGACATGACGAATTCCCAAACCAAACAAGAGTTTCTCGGCAGAATTTTCCTTAGATGCTTGAATGGCTTGATACAGTTTAGCAGCGGACTTTTCCTTAACCCCCTCTAAAAGGAGAAAATCTTCCTCTTTCAAACGATAAATATCTGCCACGTCCTTAACCAAATTGGCAGCAAAGAGTTTCTCAACAATAGATGGACCAAGGCCTGTGATATTCATGGCATCTCGAGAAGCAAAGTGAATCAAACCTTCCATGATTTGAGCAGGGCAACGCGGATTGATACAACGTAGGGCCACTTCATCTTCAAAGTGCAACAAGTCAGAGTCACAACTTGGGCAGTTTGTTGGGATATCTAGTTTCTCTTCAGAAAACCGTTTGGACTCTACCACACGTAAAACGGCAGGGATGATGTCCCCAGCCTTATAGACGATGACCGTGTCGTCTTTGCGGATATCTTTTTCAGCAATATAATCCACATTGTGCAGGGTCGCACGGCTAACAGTTGTACCAGCTAGTTGTACTGGTGTTAGATTCGCAGTTGGGGTTACAACACCCGTACGGCCAACTGTCCAATCAACTGATAAGAGTTGAGCTTCTTTTTCTTCAGCTGGGAACTTGTAGGCCACTGCCCACTTTGGTGCCTTGACGGTAAAACCGAGTTCTTCTTGGCCTGCTAAGTCATTGACCTTGATCACCACCCCATCGATATCATAAGGCAGATTCTCCCGTTCCTCTCCTACTTCTTGGATAAAATTCCAAATCTCATCCATGCTTTCAGCCAAGATTCGCTTAGGATTGACCACAAAACCTAGTTGTTCTAGGTGCTTCAAAACCTTTTCTTGGCTGTCACGAGTTGAAGGGCTGGCTTCTTGATAGAGAAACGTTGCAAGATTGCGCTTGGCAACTACTGCTGTATCCAACTGTCGCAGGGTGCCTGCCGCCGCATTACGAGGATTGGCAAATTCAGGCTCTCCATTTTCTTGGCGAGCTTGGTTGACCTGGTCAAAAGAAGCGCGTGGCATATAACATTCCCCACGAACGGTGATATCTAGTTCTTCTGGCAAGGTCAAAGGAATGTCCTTAACACGCTTGAGGTTTTCCGTGATATTCTCCCCAACAGAACCATCTCCACGCGTTGCCCCAGCAACTAAAATCCCCTTTTCATAAGTCAGCGAGATAGATAAGCCATCGATTTTCAACTCACAAATATAGGTTGGATGGGCCACTTCCTTACGAACACGCGCATCAAAAGCTTCAAGCTCCTCACGTGAAAAAGCATCCTGCAAACTATAAAGAGGATACTGATGACTGTATTTTTCAAAACCATCTAAAACCTTGCCACCAACACGATGGGTCGGACTATCTGCTAACACTTGATCTGGATAGGCAGTTTCTAACTCAACCAACTCACGGTAAAGACGGTCATACTCACTGTCTGAAACCGACGGATTGTCGCTGGTATAGTACTCAGTCGCATAGCGATTAAGCAAGGCGACTAACTCATTCATTCTTTTATTCATAAAACCATTTTACCATAAACTAAGCCCTCCTCACAAACGAGAAGGGCGGAAAAAACACTTAGATTGGAATTATTTTTGAAGTCCTAGCAAACTTATGTCTCTTTTTCAAAATGAGTTCGAACATATCCGAGAGCTAAGAAAGATAAGGCTACAACTCCAAGTCCAATAATCAAGAAAGAATAAAGATGGACACTTGGAAGCCAGGTCATCAAACCTGTTGCAATTGGCATAAATAGTATAGCTAAGGTATAAATCGAACTAAGGACTCTACCCAGATATTCACCATCAACCTTGGTTTGTACTTGAGTAAAAAAGTGAATATTGAAAATCGTCATAAATAGTTCACAAATGAAATTCCCTGAAAAAGCAAGATAGGTGGGGAAGTCGAATCCCATTATCATCACTCCAAGTCCAGTCAGAGCTAATAACAACAAAAGCTTTTCCATACTAGCTTTAATCTTACTAGCTAACAAAGCCCCAACAATAGATCCGATAGCACCCATTGTCAAAATAGTGGCATAGGAACCTTGTACTCCATATAGCTGATTTGAAAAGGGAAGGAGATAATTAAAGGCTGCGAAGAAAAAATTGACACTTGAAGCCATGACTAATAAAAAGAAGATTTCCTTTTGCTTCACAATATAGTGAACCCCCTCCTTGATATCAGAAAAAATAACTCTGAATGTGAGTTTCTTTTCACCCAAAGTCTTCTCTTCTTTCTTTGGAAGCAAGGCTACCAAACCAAAAGCGAGAAAAAAACTAAGGGCATCTAATACCAAGGTAATGCGAAGACTTGCGAATTGTAAGACCAGAAAAGAGAGTACAGGAGAACTCACACTGACAACTTGCAAGACCAACTCCAAACGAGAATTGTAGAGGACCAGCTCATCCTTCTCTACCAATTCTGTGATAATGGCCTTATTTGCAGGTCTAGAAAAGGCAAAAGCAATAGCCTGCACAATATTAGCAACAATCAAAGCCCCAATCATCCAGTTGTCATTCCTTATAAAAGAAATAGCTAGACAAAGAATCCCACAAACAAGGTCTGTCACCATTAAAATCCTACGACGAGAAAAACGGTCTGAAATGACTCCGCCAAAGGGGTTGACGAGAATAGATGTGACGAGTTCAGAAATCTGATACATTCCTAAAACTGTCTGTCCGATAGTCCCCATGGAAGCCAACCAGACACTATTTCCATAATCATAGAGCATATTCCCTATCTTGTTAACAGCTCCACGGCTAATCAACTGTACTGCATAGCGATTCATATAAAAACTCCTCTCAAATTTTGAAACTATTGTATCAAAACCGAAAGGAGCTTTTTCATTTTTCCCTTATTTGGGAAAATTAATCTTTGACAAATTTTTCGTAGTGTTCCTGATAGTAGGCTACTTGCTCTGGAAGACCTAGCACGTCAAAAATATGCATGGCCTCTTGCATCTGCTTACAGCCTTCTGTACACTGTCCTTTTTGGTATAAGGCAAAGCCTTTTAGGTAATGGAAAATATTACGCTCATAAAGCTTAATACCTTTACCAATAATCTTCTCTGTATAAGTCTCAAAATAGCTTGCATTGTCAAAAGAAAGATGCTCTAAACAATGCTGGTAACAATTGAGGGCCAAAATCAACACTAATCTCTTATGGCGACCAATCTCTTGGTAAAATTCCTCCCTCTCCATAACTTCTCTACCAATCCGAGTGACATAGTCCACATCGTAGAAACTATAGAGGTTACCGAAAAGAATCAACTCATACATGGTCCATTCTTCTGTTTTGAAGAGATAATCTGCTACCTTATCCAAATCATCCTGCTTCATATGATAACTCGAATCTCTTTGACAAATCAGACCTTGCAACAAAATCCAGTTTAGCTCAAAATAGAGGGGATTTGTCGAACTCTTAGCCTTTTCAAGTTGTTCTTCTTGAAGCTTTTGAAAACCTGCAATATCATTGGAATAGTAAAGAGGCACAATTTGTCCCATCATTGCAACATGTTCATGATTGTGAAAATTCCTTGCCTTGTCCATGAAATTTTCGATTGTTACATGAATGTTATCCAAAAGCTCAAAGAAACGTGAGACTGCTAGGTCAGACTCCCCAAGCTCAAAGCGAGATAACTGAGAGGTAGAGCAAGACTCCCCTGCCGCCTCCTTTAAAGAATAATTTCCACTTGTCCGAAATTCACGAAATACTTTTCCAAGATGTTCCATCTTTACACCTGCTCTGATAATTCTTCCCATTCAAGCATAGCTTCTTCCTGACGGTGGCTGATTTTGTCCAGCTCAGCCTGCAATTCCATCAGTTTTTCGGCATCGTTTGTTTCCAACATTTGTTCAGAAATGGCTTGACTTTGACTTTCTAACTCTTCGATTTCAGCTTCTAGATTTTCAATTTGTCGCATGAGTTTGCGAACTTCTTTTTGACTTTCTTTCTGAGCTTGATAATCATTGACTGGGCTCGGTTCTTTTACTTGATTGCTAGTTGAAGTTTCCTCTATCTGACTGACTTCCATTTCATCCTTTTTATCGACATAGTAGTCGTAATCTCCCAAGTAGAGAGTTGAGCCATTCTCAGATAATTCTAGAACATGAGTTGCTACACGATTGATAAAGTAACGGTCGTGGCTGACAAATAGAATAGTTCCATCAAAGTCAATCAAGGCATTTTCTAGCACTTCCTTACTATCAATATCCAAGTGGTTGGTCGGCTCGTCAAGGATCAGGAAGTTGTTGTTCTCCATAGATAATTTAGCCAAAAGCAAACGAGCTTTCTCTCCACCTGACAACATGCCAACTGATTTTTTAACATCATCACCAGAGAAAAGAAAGGCACCTAGACGGTTACGGATTTCAACTTCTGGTATCAGTTTAAAATCATTCCAAAGTTCATCAAGCACCGTATTACTTGGTGTCAGCTTGCTTTGGGTTTGGTCATAGTAACCAACCTCAACATTAGCCCCAAATCGCTTTTCTCCCTTGATAAATGGAATCTGGTCCACGATTGATTTGATAAAGGTTGACTTGCCAATACCATTAGGACCAACAATCGCAATAGCATTCATTTTACGAAGGTCTAGGTTGATTGGCTCTGACAATATTTCCCCATCATAACCAATGGCTGCATTTTCAACTGTCAAGACAACATTACCAGACGTTTTTTCAGACTGGAAGGTCATATTGGCTGATTTCTTGCCAGCTTCAGGCTTTTCCAAACGCTCCATTTTTTCCAGTTGTTTACGACGGGATTGGGCACGTTTGGTCGTTGAAGCTCGGACTAGATTACGATTGACAAAGTCTTCCAGAGCAGCGATTTCCTTCTGTTGCTTTTCATAGTTTTTTGCCTCAGTAGCTAGCTTTTGCTCCTTCAACTCGACAAAACGAGAATAATTACCCACATAGCGATCCAAGGAATGCTTGGTCAAATCTAGCGTAATTGTCGCAACCTTGTCCAAGAAATAACGGTCGTGGCTGACAATAATGAGAGCACCGCTATAGTTTACCAAGTAATTCTCTAGCCAAGCGATGGTTTCAATATCCAAGTGGTTGGTTGGCTCGTCCAAGACCAAGAGATTGGGCTTTTCAAGGAGCATTTTGGCTAGAGCCAAGCGAGTATTTTGACCGCCAGAAAGCTCGGCAATTTTCATCTGCCACATAGATTCGTCAAACTTGAATCCATTTAAAATCGCTCGTATATCAGCTTCATAGGTAAAGCCACCTGCTTGGCGAAAATTCTCAGATAAGCGGTCGTAATCTGACATCAGTTTATCCAAATCCTCACCAGACTTTTCACCCATCTCCAACTCCATCTGACGAAGTTGTTTCTCAGTCCGACGCAGGTCATCAAAGACATGAAGCATTTCATCGTAGATGGTATTTTCAGACTCAAAACGGCTATCTTGGGCTAGGTAAGACAGAGAAATATCTTTTTTCTTATTGATTTCTCCACTAGTTGGCTCCTCTTCTCCAACCAAAATCTTCAAAAGAGTAGACTTACCTGCACCATTTTTCCCAACGAGGGCAATTCGGTCTCGTTCATCAACCTGCAGGTTGACATTATCAAAAAGAACCTCTCCTGCAAAAGAACGTTCAATTTTATTAGCTTGTAAAATAATCATACAAGTAGTATAGCATGTTTCCCTAAGGCATTCAAGATAATGGTAAGTATTAACCCAAATATCCTAGAAAAACCAGCTCTGCTTATTCTCAGTATTCAAAAATATTTGGATTAGAAACTCTATTTATTTTGTAAGATAGCTGTAAAATATTTTCACTCGTTTACAATAGTGCCTCAAACTCAGATACTGACATACCCAACTGCTGACTGGCAACCTCAGATGTCAAAAGATGCTTACGAACCATATCTAAAAAAGCAAGCAGTTTTCCACGTTCAATACCCTTTTCCTCAGCTTGTTCCAAGGCATAGTCCTGTGCTAACAAGGCTTGTTCTTCTCGCATACGTAATTGACTAAACATTTTCCTGTCCTCCTCGGACCAGCTCTTGTAGTCTAGCAGTTGGTCTGCTTGGCTGATGGCTCGCTCGGGTTGTTGAGTAAAGGGCTTGTTCCCGAAAAACTCCAACCACGGCTTGCGAACCTCGTCTTTGCTGGTTTCTCTGTATTTTTTTAGTTCCAAGAATGCCATCTTAACCAGATGGTTTTCCTGTCCATTGTTTGTAATTGTTAAAACCTCACCTGTCGTATCCTCGCGCATACTGAAACTGTGAAAAGCTAAGTCATCTGAGAAGTAATTACTATCGACAATTGCGATAGCGTATACTGGTGCGATGTGTTTGTAACTCTGGTGGGTATCACCTTCTCGTTGGCGAATTTTTTCTAGGTTTTGATTGACCTGACTACACAGATACGCCCACAGGCGATTGATGGAAAAATTCTGATGATGAACTTGAATTTCAATAATTACTTGCGTTCCATTATCCAACTCCGCCAAAACATCTATACTGGTATAGAAATCCTGGGCCGAGTACGGCATGGAAGGCAAGACGTGAATATTGCTTCCCTCCAAAATGGTTACATTTTTGGCTGGCAGATCCAGCATATCGCGAATAAATTGACAAGTGATTTCCGGATTGCTAAAGATTTTCTTAGCTACCAAGTCATTGGTTGGACTGATGCCCGGATGACGTACAGTCATATTTCTTCTCCTTTCATTATAGCACATTTTTAAATCTAGGTTTACTAGATTCTCTGGCTCTATCTATTTATTCGGAAAAAGAGTAGAAAAAACAAAATGAAGTAAATCTTCCCACAATAAAACGCATAGTCTCAAGTTTTTCAATACCTGATACTATGCGTTTTTCTGATTTGAGAGGCTTTTTTCTCAGCCTCTTCTTAATCTTAGCTTTTCTCAACCTGCTACAGTTGATAAAGAGCTTTATTTTTCATCTTCTTTTTTCTTGAAGAATCCTAATCCTAGACCAGCTAACAAGGTCATGATACCAGCGCTAGCCAAGGTAGCATTCGCTTCTGTACCTGTGTTGGGCAAACTCCTCTCTCTTACCTCTCTCTTATCTGTCTCATAAGTCGGAACTTCTGAGTCTGGATTCACTGGAGTTTCAGGTCTTGGAGTATCTGGTTCTGGAGTTGGCTCTGGGATTGGTGTCGGAACACTTGGATGCTCTGGATTTGGTTGTGGGGTTGGTTTATCTGGATTAGGTACATCTGGGGTACCGGGCTCCTGAGGGTTTGGAATTTCCGGTTTTTCTGGAGTTGGTTTATCTGGTGTTGATAAACGGTCATACCTTATCAAAATAGTTGTATCTTTTGAATTTGCTGTTACTTCTTCATTCGATACTTTTGGTAAATCTGGTTTACCATAATTTGCAATTTCTGGCGATACCACTTCGTCCCAGTTACCTGTTGACCAAGCGCCTTCTGTTACTTCACCTGTCACTTTGTTACGCTTGTTGGTTCTTGTTAACTCAACTGTTTGCGTTACTGAATCAGCCACTTCTTTTGTTTCGTTGGCTTTATCGACATACTTGATGGTACGAGTAACGGTTTTGGTTTCTTTTACATCTTCTATAGCTTGCGGATATTTCACCACGACTGTCGTATTGTCTGTCGTTGAAGTAACCGTTGCTTCCGCTACACTTTCTGTATCTGGTGCGTCATAGTTAGTGACGGTTGGAGAGACTTGAGTAGCCCATGTACCTGTTGACCAAGCGCCTTCTGTTACTTCACCTGTCACTTTGTTACGCTTGTTGGTTCTTGTTAACTCAACTGTTTGCGTTACTGAATCAGCCACTTCTTTTGTTTCGTTGGCTTTATCGACATACTTGATGGTACGAGTAACGGTTTTGGTTTCTTTTACATCTTCTGTTTTGGGAACCACTGTTTCTTCAACATTCTCACGGTAGTAGTAGTTAACGGTTGCACCGTCTTCTGGTACAGTTCCTGTGGCATTTTCAGGAGTTGCTACCAAGGTGTATGTTGTTTTCCTTGTGATAACTCGGTCTTCTTTGTCCTCAGTTGTTGTTTTCCCTTCAATAGTTTTTGCTTCTGTGGTATATTCAGAACCTATCGCTAAATCAGCTTGTATAACAGACTCCGCCAACTTCTCTTGGGTACCTTCTTTATAGTAATTGGCTGTTACTGTAGCGGTAGTAGGTGCTTCTCGCTCCTCATAAACATAAGTGATCGTTCTGACTCCGTTTACGATACTTCCTTCAGTAGGATCAGAATTTTCCCCTAAATCTCTTTTGGCTCTATAATGTTTCCCATTAGTCGTTGAGATAGTGCTGAGTTTTTTATCTGTGACATTATAGCTGGTACCAATAAGCTGTCTTTTATTGGTAATGTAGATTCCGTCGCTTTCTTTTTCTCCAATTCCAGTGTCATTTTTTAATGATAATAAATTCCCTTGTTCATCAACATAACGAACTTTCACATTTCCTGAGATTAGTTCTGTCAATTCTGATGTTTTCTTCTTTTTCTTGATTTCTTCGGTTATTTTATCTTTCTCTGCTGGTGGAATATTTAATTTTGGAATGATTTTTTCAACAACGTTTCGTGATGGTTCCACAGTATCTTGGATGACTGAAAAGTCAGCTAGAATTGGGAGATTATACTGAACACGGTGACTTTGAGGATTTACCCCTACTCTGTTATTATTCTCTGAAAATACTTGTACGGTATAAGAAACAACATCTTTTCCTAATAAAACATCCCCAGTAGAGAAGTAACCACCTTTTCCTAGATTGCTATCTCCAGGACCCACTGCGTCCCTAATCTTATCAGATAGTTCTTTATCAGTCAGTACCTTCGTTCGCACAATCCCTTTATCTACCCCTACATAGTGGGAGAAGTTTTTGAACTCTTCAGAACCAGCTCTAGCCCAGCCATTATTAAGGGCATTTGCTTTTGTATTTGTATTCTCTCTCTCAAAGGTTTGGCGATTAGCATTATATTCATCGGCACTTGCAGTTGCTTCTATATTTGACCCTTGGATACCCGCTTCCTTACTACCATTTCTAGCGGCAGTATATGTGTATTTATCTGTTTCAACTTCTAGCTGATCATCCTTAACATGATAGGTAATTTTCTTAGCGCCTGGTATAAGAGTCCTCAGTAGTTTATATGCTCTGTCATCGGCTTTAGCTTTAGCTGCCTCCTTACTCGCGTTTATCCAAGTTGGAGTATTAGGAGTCTCTTGATCAGCAAATTTCAATAAAGTATTTAATTCGTTTGATAGCTTTGCAATTGACTGAGATGTGTTTGTAAATGTTTTTTTCCACTCTGAATCTATTGCTTTTGATTTTTCTATACTTAAGAAGTCTTCCGTAACATTTAACACAATATCGCCTTGTTTTTTGGCTTCTTCCCTTGCTTCTGCTTCAAATTTATTGTACAGTTCTTTTTGTGCTTCTGTATATTTATTTTTGTTTACCTTACTTAATGGACTATTTTTTACTTTCTCATTACGAATTTTATTAACACGGTAATCAAACTCATATGTAAAAAACTTCAAAACAGTTTTGTGCGCCAGTTCTACATCCAAACCTTTTTTGTACAAGTTTTCATTTTGAACGATTTCGGCTACACGGTGAATGGTTTCATCGTATACCGTCTTCTCTTTGCCAGCAGTATCCTTAGTTTTAATGACTACTCGATAGGTTCCTTTAGAACCGTTAATATCTGAGATATACCCTGTTACAAATTCCACACGAACACGGCTTCCGAAGGCAGGAGAAAAGGCAGTAAACTGCTTTTCTATCCCATTATATCCAACGACACCTGGAGAATATTTTTTATAGGTATCCTTTTCTAAAAATGGAAGTTTATCATAAGAAGCACCTGCACGTTCATTTTGAGCACGTGGATCATAATCCGAATTATCTGAAACCTTTTCGTTTCGATTAGCTCGTGTACGTCCTTTAACAAGCATGAGCATGTATTTAAAACGACGATCTAAGGCTTGTTCGTGCACATAGATGTTATCTAAGGCGTCTGCCCCAAGCATACCACCTTGTATTTTTTCACCTTTTTCGTTGACATACCAACCTGTAAAGTAGCCTTGCTCATTTTTCTTACCGATTACAAATTTACCAGGATTCCCTTCTTTATCAATGGCACTCCAACCACCGAAGTCATGAAGCTCTCTAATTTCACCTGGTTCTAAGTTCAGAGCATCCCCAAGGGTATTCATATTACGCAAATAAGAACGTTCATTATTTTGGAAGTCATCCGGCATATTTTTTACAATATCCCATAATTCTTCAGCAGTTAGATTTTTCTTAGGGACATCAAATCTCAGATTGGCATTCTTATCATTCGCTCCCTCTTCTCCGTCTTTGGGCACAATGACCCCGGGCTGGTGTTCTTTTACTGTCTCACCTTTACGATTAGCATCCAGTAAAGCTGGATCTGTTTCTGCTGGGTCTGAACCTCCATCATTTCCAGAAGTCGGCTCTGATTCAGTCCCTGTAGCTCCATTCGATGGATTACTTGTGTTCCCATCAGCTAATTCTCTTTTACTACGAATACGAGGTTTCGTACTTTCTGGAGCTACTAGCGGATTTTCAGCTACTGGAGCATTATAGGTGCTAGCTGCTGCGTCAGTATTGCTGAGGTCAGGTTTGTTTCCTGTCTCTCCGGTTCCAGACTGTTCTGGATCTGCTGGGCTTGATGTCCTATTAGCTTCCCTAGCTGACTCCACACCCTCAGCATGAGCAATCCCAGCTCCCATCAAAAGATAGAGCGCCCCAATAACAATACTGGCTGCACCGATGCTTACTTTTCGAATACTGTATTTTAGTTGTTTTTCTGGACTATTCATGAGCACCTCTATATATATATATATATAACAGACCTTATATAATAATCCTTATTCTAAATTATACAAAAAATAAGGTCTAATTTCAATTTTTAGAGACTATAAATAGGATAAAATTGAGTTGTCATTTCTGTTGGTAATTAACATACTTAAATCAAAATTATGAATAGTATAGTCTTATTCGTTCATTGACTAAAAACTTATGCTAAGGTTTTACTAAAATGCTAAAAAGTGCTATAATGTGAACGGTTAAAACAATTTACAAAAAGGAGAATTTTAATGTCTTACCAAGAAAATTACCAGAAATGGGTTGATTTTGCGGAGCTTCCTGACTACCTTCGTCAAGATTTAGAAAATATGGACGAAAAAACAAAGGAAGATGCCTTCTATACAAATCTTGAATTTGGTACTGCAGGGATGCGTGGCTTGATTGGTGCTGGTACAAACCGCATCAACATCTACGTTGTTCGTCAGGCTACTGAAGGATTGGCTCGTTTGATTGAGTCAAAAGATGGAAACGAGAAAGAACGCGGTGTCGCAATCGCCTACGATAGCCGTCACTTCTCACCAGAGTTTGCCTTTGAATCTGCGGCAGTTCTTGCTAAACACGGCATCAAATCTTACGTATTTGAAAGCCTTCGTCCAACTCCAGAACTATCATTTGCGGTTCGTCACCTCAACTGTTTCGCAGGTATCATGGTCACAGCCAGCCACAACCCTGCACCATTTAACGGTTACAAGGTTTACGGTGAAGACGGTGGACAAATGCCTCCACACGACGCGGACGCTTTGACTACTTATATCCGCGCAATCGAAAACCCATTTGCGGTAGAAGTTGCTGATGTGGAAACTGAAAAAGCTTCTGGCTTGATTGAAGTTATCGGCGAAGCTGTCGATGTGGAATACCTCAAAGAAGTCAAAGATGTGAACATCAACCCAGCCTTGATTGAAGAATTCGGTAAAGACATGAAGATTGTCTACACACCACTTCATGGTACTGGTGAAATGTTGGCTCGTCGTGCTCTTGCCCAAGCAGGATTTGACTCTGTTCAAGTCGTTGAAGCGCAAGCAACTGCTGACCCAGACTTCTCAACTGTAAAATCTCCAAACCCTGAAAGCCAAGCAGCCTTTGCCCTTGCTGAAGAACTTGGTCGTCAAGTTGGTGCAGACGTTCTTGTCGCAACTGACCCTGATGCTGACCGTGTTGGTGTTGAAGTTCTTCAAAAAGATGGTAGCTACCTCAACCTTTCAGGTAACCAAATCGGTGCTATCATGGCTAAGTACATCTTGGAAGCCCACAAAAACGCTGGAACTCTTCCTGAAAATGCAGCCCTCTGCAAATCTATCGTTTCAACTGACTTGGTAACAAAGATTGCTGAAAGCTACGGCGCAACTATGTTCAACGTCTTGACTGGTTTCAAATTTATTGCTGAAAAAATCCAAGAATTCGAAGAAAAACACAATCACACATACATGATGGGATTTGAAGAAAGCTTCGGTTACTTGATTAAACCATTCGTACGTGATAAAGACGCTATCCAAGCTGTTCTTGTCGTTGCTGAACTTGCTGCCTACTACCGTTCACGCGGTTTGACACTTGCTGATGGTATCGAAGAAATCTACAAAGAGTACGGCTACTACGCAGAAAAAACTATCTCTGTTACCCTTTCAGGTGTCGATGGTGCCGAACAAATCAAAGCGATTATGGCTAAATTCCGTAACAATGCTCCAAAAGAATGGAACGCAACAGCTATCACTATCGTAGAAGACTTCAAGGCACAAACTGCTACTGCTGCTGACGGAACTGTTACAAACTTAACAACTCCTCCAAGTGATGTGTTGAAATATACACTTGCTGACGGTTCATGGATTGCTGTTCGCCCTTCAGGGACAGAACCAAAAATCAAGTTCTACATTGCAGTTGTAGGTGAAACAAACGAAGAATCACAAGCTAAAATTGCTAACATCGAAGCAGAAATCAATGCTTTTGTAAAATAAAGACCTAAAAAGATGAGACCAACCAATCTCATCTTTTTTTCGTATCAAATCTAAGCAATTTTAGAAACTTTATGGCATACTAGACTTATCAATGAAAGCGAGGTAATCTCATGGAACAATTTTTAGATAACATTAAAGACCTTGAAGTCACTACAGTTGCGCGTGCACAAGAAGCTCTTGATAAAAAAGAAACTGCAACCTTCTTTATTGGTCGCAAAACTTGCCCTTACTGCCGTAAATTTGCTGGTACCTTGGCAGGTGTCGTAGCTGAAACCAAAGCTCACATCTACTTCATCAATAGTGAAGAACCAAGCCAACTCAATGAGTTACAAGCATTCCGCTCACGCTATGGAATTCCAACTGTACCAGGCTTCGTTCACATTGCAGATGGACAAATCAATGTCCGTTGCGACTCTTCAATGTCAGCACAAGAAATCAAAGATTTCGCAGGATTGTAAAAAATTAGCTAACAAGTTTTAAAATCACAAAAACGCATAATGGAGCCAAAGAACACTTTGCTAAGTACATAGATTTTTAGGATACGACAAAAACGTTGTATCCTTTTTTCGCAAAAGAATACCAAGGAATACCAAAGACAAAAA
>NZ_AEDV01000042.1 GCF_000148545.1 Streptococcus mitis SK597
TTGTTTATATGGTTGATTGAAAGCTGTTAGGATTTCATCAGATGTTTGTGAATAATCTTTTGTTTCTTTCAAATCACCTTTTACAATAATACGTTCTGTAGCAGCAAGGTCTTCACAGGTTACTAATGTGATTTCATTGACCCCTTCTCTATCATCAACTTCATCAACACGATCCGGTGTCACACGTTTGACTTCACGGATTTCATAGGTATAAACTTTATTTTTATCAGTTAGATAAATCTTCATACCATTTTTAGCGTTATCCAAAGGAGAAAATAACATTTTATTAGCATTATTGACACCAAAAATATGATGACTAGCTAGACTATAATTTCCTTTTCCCATCACTTGATCGCGTTTCATCGTACCAGCACCATAGAAGAGATTGACATTATCAAGCCCTTTAAAAATTGGCAGATTCATTTCTAATTCAGGGACTGCAATTCCGCCGATAACTGGTAATTTTTGAGCATCCCATTGAGAAGCTAGAACCGCTTCAGAAGAGATAGCATTGACAGAATCAAAATCAAAATTTCCTTCTGTATCCTGATTTTCTTCTATTTTTTCTTTTGATACCTGACTAACTTGGTACTTATTGGTATTCCAAACTATGAAAATATCACGAATTTTAGCATTAAAAATCAAAGCAATTGATAGTAGTATCAGAAATCCTGCTAGAATATTTATCAGTAGATTTTTTCGTTTGTTTTTCTTCTTATTATTTTTTTGAGACATTATGCTTCACCTTCTGTTTCATTTTCTGTCCCAACTTCTTCTTTTTCTGCCGCTGCAACCGTAGTAAAGGTCACAATTTTAGCATCTTGATCCAGACGCATTACTTTAACTCCCATAGTTGAACGCCCTGTTTGTGAAATATTGGCAACATTGGTTCGAATCATGACACCTGTATCAGTGATAATCATCAAGTCTTCATCACCTTTCACAGTCAAGAGACCTGATAGAGGACCATTTTTCTCAGCCACATTAGCCGTCTTCATCCCTTTACCACCACGACCTTTTGTTGGATATTCAGTCGCGACTGTACGCTTACCATATCCTTTTTCAGTAATGATAAGAACCTCATCTTGATCAGTAATTACGCTAGCACCAACTACTGTGTCTCCCTCACGGAGATTCACACCTTTCACACCTGTGGCGATACGACTCATGCCACGAACGGCTGATTGATTAAAGCGAACTGCATAACCAAACTTGGTACCAATGATAATATCCGTATCTTCTTCTGTCAATAAGACATTAATTAGCTCATCTTCATCTTTAAGATTCAGTGCTTTAAGTCCATTTTGACGAATGTTAGCAAATTCCTTAACGCTGGTTCTCTTCACAATACCGTGACGGGTTGTAAAGAAGAGATAAGCATCATCACTGCGTTCAGACTCAACATTGATAATCGTCTGAATACTTTCACCTTCGTCCAATTTCAAGAGATTAACTACTGGTAGTCCTTTGGCCGTCCGACCATACTCAGGAATTTCATAGCCTTTCAAACGATAAACTCGCCCTTTATTTGTGAAGAAGAGCAGGTGATCATGGGTGCTAGTTGACACTAACTCACGAACAAAATCATCATCCTTAACACCTGTTCCTTGGACACCACGACCCCCACGTTTTTGAGCAGTAAACTCAGCTTGGTCCAGACGTTTGATGTATCCCTTGTTAGAAAGGGTAATCAAGACATCCGATTCTTCAATCAAATCTTCATCTTCAAGACTCAAGACTTCACCGACCATCAACTCTGTACGGCGTTTATCAGAAAATTTACGTTTAACTTCATCCAATTCGTCTTTGATAATTTGAGAAACACGTTCAGGCTTAGCAAGAATATCCGCCAAATCCGCAATCAGAGCCAAGAGGTCATCATACTCAGACTGAATCTTATCTCGTTCCAAACCTGTCAAGCGACGAAGACGCATATCAAGGATAGCTTGACTTTGACGTTCAGAAAGCTTAAACTTGCTCATCAGCTCAGCTTGAGCTTCCGCATCCGTTTCACTAGCACGGATGATACGAATCACTTCGTCGATATGGTCTAGCGCAATCAAGAGACCTTCTAAGATATGAGCGCGCGCTTCCGCTTTTTCCTTATCAAAACGTGTACGACGAACAACTACTTCTTTTTGGTGCTCGATATAAGCGTCCAAAATCTGACGAAGGGATAAAATCTTCGGTACACCATTTTGGATAGCAAGCATATTGAAACCAAAATTGGTTTGCATCTGGGTCATCTTGAAGAGGTTGTTAAGGATAACATTGGCTGAGGCATCGCGCTTGACCTCGATCACGAAACGAACCCCTTCACGATTTGACTCATCACGTACTGCTGTGATGCCCTCAATCCGTTTTTCCTGAACCAAACGAACAATATGCTCATGTACCTTGGTTTTATTAACCATGTAAGGAAATTCCGTTACAACAATGCGCTCACGGCCAGTCTTAGTTTCTTCGATTTCAGTACGAGAACGAAGAACAATCGAACCTTTACCTGTTTCGTAAGCCTTATGGATACCTGATTTCCCCATGACAAGGGCACCTGTTGGAAAATCTGGCCCAGGCAAGACTTCCATCAAGTCCTTGGTAGTCACTTCAGGATTGTCCATGACCAACTTCACTGCATCAATGGTTTCACCCAAGTTGTGAGGCGGAATATTGGTCGCCATCCCAACGGCAATACCAGTTGCTCCATTGACCAAAAGGTTTGGAAAACGTGCAGGCAAGACCAAGGGTTCACGTTCATTTGCGTCATAGTTATCGACGAAATCAACCGTATTCTTATTGATATCTCGAAGCATTTCTAGAGCAATCTTGCTCATACGTGCCTCAGTGTAACGCTGAGCGGCAGCACCATCTCCATCCATGGAACCAAAGTTCCCATGCCCATCTACAAGCATATAACGGTAGCTCCACCATTGGGCCATACGAACCATGGCTTCATAGATAGAGGAATCCCCGTGTGGGTGATATTTACCCATGACATCCCCTGTAATACGAGCAGATTTTTTATGAGGTTTGTCTGGAGTAACACCCAATTCATTCATTCCATAGAGAATGCGACGGTGAACAGGTTTCAAGCCATCTCGAACATCAGGAAGAGCCCGCGCTACGATAACACTCATGGCGTAATCGATAAAGCTCGTCTTCATCTCCTTTGTCAGATTGACATTCACTAAATTTCTATCCTGCATTAATAAATGCCTCATTTCACAATTAGTAAGTAACAACATTATACCATAAATTCCCATCTATTTCAGCCTCTAAACCACTAAAACGTTTACATTGAGAACT
Organism: Streptococcus mitis SK597; assembly: GCF_000148545.1. GTDB lineage: Bacteria > Bacillota > Bacilli > Lactobacillales > Streptococcaceae > Streptococcus > Streptococcus mitis_C. The sequence goes on from NZ_AEDV01000042.1 coordinate 3,304, forward strand.
ATAAGGCATATTCGTGACAAAGTTTTTTAAAAGTGATAGAATGAAGTTGTCTGGGGAAAATCCCCTAATAAAATTAAGGAGATGTTTAGAACAATGACTTCAACTAAACAACACAAAAAAGTTATCCTTGTCGGAGATGGTGCTGTAGGTTCATCTTACGCTTTTGCACTTGTTAACCAAGGAATTGCACAAGAGCTTGGAATTATCGAAATTCCACAATTGCATGAAAAAGCTGTTGGTGACGCGCTTGACCTTAGTCACGCCCTTGCCTTCACTTCACCTAAAAAAATCTATGCAGCTCAATACTCTGACTGTGCAGACGCTGACCTTGTTGTGATCACTGCAGGTGCGCCTCAAAAACCAGGTGAAACTCGTCTTGACCTTGTAGGTAAAAATCTTGCTATCAACAAATCAATCGTAACTCAAGTTGTTGAATCAGGTTTCAAAGGTATCTTCCTTGTTGCTGCTAACCCAGTTGACGTTTTGACTTACTCAACTTGGAAATTCTCTGGTTTCCCTAAAGAACGCGTTATCGGTTCAGGTACTTCACTTGACTCAGCTCGTTTCCGTCAAGCACTTGCTGAAAAATTGGATGTAGATGCTCGTTCAGTTCACGCTTACATCATGGGTGAACACGGTGACTCTGAGTTCGCTGTTTGGTCACACGCAAACATCGCTGGTGTAAACCTTGAAGAATTCCTTAAAGACACTCAAAATGTTCAAGAAGCTGAATTGATTGAATTGTTCGAAGGTGTTCGTGATGCAGCTTACACAATCATCAACAAAAAAGGTGCAACATACTACGGTATCGCAGTAGCCCTTGCTCGTATCACTAAAGCAATCCTTGACGATGAAAATGCAGTACTTCCACTTTCAGTATTCCAAGAAGGTCAATACGGAGTTGAGAACGTCTTTATCGGTCAACCAGCTGTTGTTGGTGCACATGGTATCGTTCGTCCAGTAAATATCCCATTGAACGACGCAGAAACTCAAAAAATGCAAGCATCTGCTAAAGAATTGCAAGCTATCATTGACGAAGCATGGAAAAACCCAGAATTCCAAGAAGCTTCTAAAAACTAATTTAACTATAGACAACTCCTTGAATCATCAGGGAGTTGTTTTTTTCTGTATTTAAACTCAATATCTTATTATACTCTTCGAAAATAAAATAGCTAACCACGCCAGCTTCGCCTTG
>NZ_AEDV01000041.1 GCF_000148545.1 Streptococcus mitis SK597
GCGATTAGGAAAGTCGCCATAGCGATTTCCGTAACGAGAGGAGACTGTTTCACAGTCCCTATCGTTAATCGAATTGAGCTTGTACAAATGCTAGAGCACCTTTTCCATCACGAGTTAATTTGATGTATTGAGCGCCTTCTGTTTTCGCAAGTTTAATATCGAGTTTATCCGTTTCTGCTTTCATATCTTCAAAGTTTGAAGCAACTTGAGGGGCAAGGATAACCAAATCAAACTCTGGCAACATTTCACGGTGAGCACCATAACCACCTGCTGCTGCTTTCACAGGGACATTGTATTCTGCAGCTGCCTTGTTCAAAGCATTCGCAAGAAGTCCACTTGTCCCTCCACCAGCACAGAGAACGAGGACATTTGTTTCTTCAGTGATGGTATTTTGTGCTGCTTCTACACCAGCTTTTTCAAGAATAGCATCTGCTTTTGCAGTGTTGAAATTTGCAGCAACTTTTTCTTTCAATTCATCATTAGATTTACCTGAACGCTCTTCTTCAAGAATTTGTTCATCATATACTTTAAGGAATGGGTAGTAAATGACTACGTCAACCACGATTAGAAGGGTAGCAAGAATGAATGATAGAACTTGGAAGTTAGTTCCAAGAACTAGACCTAGTGGAGCTGGAGTTGTCCATGGTAAATTAGCAGTGAATGAGTTCATTCCAAGAGTCTCAATAAAGAATTTAAAGATCCATACGTTTGCGATTGGAGCAAAGATAAATGGAATGAAGAAGATTGGGTTCAATACAAGTGGTGCACCAAACAAGATTGGTTCATTTACACCGAAGAAGGTAGGAACTACTGAAGCACGTCCGATTGCACGGTTACGTTTTGATTTTGTTAACCACATGAACATGAATGGAACAACCAGTGTCGCACCAGTACCACCCATGGTAACGATAAACATTTGTGTACCAGAAGTAAGAATCTTGTCAGCATGCATCCCTTGTTGGAGAAGGTTCAAGTTGACTTCGGCATTGGCATAGGTAATAGCTGCGATAGCTGGTTCAACGATAGATGGACCATGAATCCCAACAAACCAGAAGAAGGCAAAAGCACCAAAGATAATGGTAATACCAAGATAGCCATCAGCTGCAGAGAATAACGGTGCAAAGAATTTACCGATTGATTCAGCCACACTTGCACCAACAAAATGACGTGCTAGTAAATCAAGAGCATAAAGAGAAACAACAGATAGAGTGAATGGAATCACATCTTTAAAGACTTGTGAGATATTTGGTGGAACTTCGTCAGGCATACGAATAGTGACGTTGTTCTTAACACAAACCTTATAGATGGCTACAGTAACAAAGGCAGCAAGGAAGGCTGAAAGCAAACCTTTTGTCCCCAAGAATCCAGTAGCTAGACCATTTTCGATAGGGTCAGCTGCCAACATCAACAAACCAACAATTGCTGCCAACAATGTTGACATATAGTTGATTTGATTTGTCTTCTCCATGCTACGGTTTACTGAGTCGGTCAATGACTTAGCTGTTGTACCAGCTACCAACAAAGCCAAGATACCCATTGAATAGCTGTAAGGTTTCATGAGGAGATTAACAACATCATCAGACCATTTAAAGCCCCATGAGTTTGGTACAAAGGCAATCAAGATAAAGATACTTGAGAATAGAATGACTGGCATTCCTGCGATAAATCCATCACGAATAGCACGAAGATAGATATTTCGAGATAGTTTTTCAAAGAAAGGCTTTCCTTTCTCGATATAGGCAATTAACTTATTCATTATTTAGCTCCTCTTTTATAAAGTTCAATTAAATGATGCATCAAATCTTTTAGCAAGATTGTTGTCATCAGGTGATCTTGACCATGCATCATGGTCACGCTATAGGCTAAATCTTCACCTGCAGCTTCCTTTGTTAACAAGCTTGTTTGGGCGTGGTGAGCCTCTGCAATGCAAGAACCAGCTTCCTCGACTAAGCTATCTGCTTTCGCAAAATCACCAGCTTCAGCAGCCTTCAAGGCTTCCAATAGTTTTGAACGAGCATCGCCAGCATAGGCTACGATTTCAAAACCTAACAATGTTACTTCTTCTCTATTCATGATAGAATTCTCCTTATGTAGTTTTAATTAAATTTTTATGACAATAAACGTTGGATATGTAGAACTAGATAAACTCGTTCACTTTTATACAAATCAAGACCCGTATGTTGCGTAATCACATCATAGATTTTGGAACCAATCTCGAACGCTTTTGGATAGGATTGCTTGATATGGTCTTCCATATCCAGAAGTGATTGGTTATCGTCTCTAGATCTGTCTAAATAATCCAAGAAATAATTCAAATGGATCATAAAGCGATCATAGAAATGGTTATTCTCATTGGTTCGTTGAATTGCATATTCCGTTAAAACTTCTTCAACATTCCTGAGAATTTCTTTTCTCTTATCAATCGACTCCACAAGTTTCACTTCATTTTCACCTTCAGCATTAATGAAATGATAAGCAATCCGAATAATTTCGTCCTCAGGAAAATAATCTGCTAGCTTCTGACGGTAAATTTCAAAAGCTTCATTTGCGATTTGAAAAGCGACAGGATACTTAGCGGAAATATCTGGCAGATTACTATCCTTGTACCTTCCTTGCGCTAGAGCTTGGTAAGAACAGTAAATATGATCTGTCAAGGTTACGTAGAGATACTCTTGAATCGGATAATGATATTTCTTTGATAGTTTATCAATGATTTCATAGGTCACTGTGATAAAATCAAGCGGAACATCTTTGAGGAGAGCCATAAAGTTTTCTCTGGACTCTTCGGTCTTCATCCGAAAGATTTTCTCAACCTGATTTTCAGCAATCAAATCTCCCTTCTTCTTTCCAAATGCAATCCCCTTACCAATCACAATCACTTCTTCTCCTTTATCATTTCTGACAAGCGAGACATTGTGATTCATTGGATTTAGAATTCGATACATGTCAACCTCCTTTTATATCTTAAAGGAATATTAGTACAAAAAATGACCACAAATGAACTAGAAAATCAGCCGATTTCTAATTCACCTGTGATCATGCCTAATATTACTTAGTAACACTCACCTTGTATTAACTTGTGATTTAAGTATAGCACAAGTAAGTTATTTTGTAAACCTTTACATACAACTTTTTTAAAAATTTTTTAGACTCATGTTCTTAACCTAGGAGGACTTTCTTACACGCGTTCTTTCCATGAAGTCGCTGTTGTTTGAAGAACTTTATTCAACTCGTCAATGTTTTCAAATCCAGTTGTGCGAAGCCATTCGCGAGCTGCTGCTTCACCATCTTTGATGTAAGCTTCAACTGATCCAGCCCATGTAGCACGGCCACAAAGAACTCCGTTAAAGTTTGCACCTGATTCATGAGCAAATACAAGAGTATCTTGGAAAAGTTTAGCTGATACACCAGCACTCAAGTAGATGTATGGCAAGTTAGTTGCTTCATCTTGTGCTTTGAAGAAGGCTACTGCTTCTTCACGTGTATAAACTACTTCACCTTCAGCGAAGCCTTCAACATATTTAATGTTAACAGGAACTTCAACTTTCAAGACATCAATGTTAAAGCGTGGGTCTGAGAAGACTTTCATAGCACCGATAACTTTGTGTGGTTTTACTTTCGCGTATTCTACAGAACCTGCGTCAGCAATTTTTTCATCGTAAGCAAGGATTTCAAGGAAGAATGGGATATCTTCAGCCACACATTCAGAACCGATACGTTCGATGTAAGCTTGTTTTTCTTGGTTGAGTTCGTCTGAGCTATCTACATCGTAGTAAAGCAAGAACTTAACTGCATCTGCACCTTCTTCTTTAATACGTTTTGCAGACCAAACATCCAAGCAGTCTGGCAAGCGTTTTGTGCTTGTTGTGTCATAACCTGTTTTTTCATAAGCAAGGAGAAGACCAGCTTTTTCATCAAGAGCTTTAGTTGCTGGAAGTCCATACTCAGGGTCAAGAAGCATTGATGATGCGTATTTAGTCAATTCATCTGCTACCAAGACCTTAAGTTCTTCCATTTGAGCCACAGTTGGTTCTTCTGTTTGGTGTTGAGCCATGAGGCGTTTCAAAGCACCACGTTGGTCAAATGCAAGAGCTGAGATGATACCATTTTCATCAGAAAGTTTTTCTAAGCGTGCACGTTTTTGTTCTGTTAAAGCCATTTTATACCTCTTTTACTATTAATTGATCATATAGAGCTTGATAGTTGGCCATGTTGACATGACCAGTCATTTTTTCTTGAGCATTGAGCATACCAAGGACATTTGCCTTGATGAGTAATTCTGAATCCGATTCTTTATGAAGTAGCCCTGAAGAAATCCCTGCCACAGTAGAGTCTCCAGATCCGACAGGATTTACCACCTGAATTCTAGGAATATCTACCTTGTAGAAAGTGTCACCATGTTTGGCAAAAGCACCGTTGGCACCAAGTGAAACGATAATCCATTCAATACCTGCAAACAAAGGTTCTTGAAGGACTTCTTTTAATTCATCCAAATCCTCAGAAACTTCTCTTCCTAGAAGCTGGGACAATTCCTCATTATTTGGTTTGATGACTGTTGGTTTATGTGGTGATTCAAGAATCGCCTGAAGAGCTGCACCAGAACAGTCCAAGACTACAGGTTTACCAGCTTGATTAGCAAGTTCTACCAAGCTCGCATAGTAATCAACTGGAAGGCCAGCTGGCAGACTGCCTGAGATAGCTACTACTTCAACTGACTCCAAGAGTTTTTTGAAATGTTCCAAAAAGTCTTGACCTTCTTGTTCCAATACTACAGGACCTTTTTCAAGAACTTCTGTTTGGTTGTCACCGTGGAGAATAGCAATACAGTTACGAGTTTCTCCCTGAATAGAAAAGAAATCTTTCTTTACTTGATCATCGATATTTTCAACCAAAAACTCACCAAGTTTGCCACCCACTAAACCAGTAGCAAGAACAGAATCCCCAAATTCTGAAAGTACTCGGGTAACATTGAGTCCCTTACCACCAGCCGTTTTGGTTACATCCACCACACGATTGACAGTATCAATCTTCAACTCATCCAAGGGATAGGAAATATCAATGGATGGGTTCATTGTGACTGTTAAAATCATAGGTCACCTCTTAGTCGTGGTATTCTCCGCGATCCCATTTTTCAAGGAATTCAGTGAAGAAGTTTGCGTCTGTTTGTTGAGCATTGTGACTTTCAAGGTGTTCAATTTTCGCAATCAATTTCTTGTTTTCTTCAGATGATTTGTATTCAGCATGGATGAAAGCTTCGATGATATCACACATGAGCAATTCACCTGTAATCTTACCACCAAAACCAATAACGTTGGCGTTCAATTGTTCTTTAGCATAAAGGGCTGTTGTCATATCACGAACCAAGGCAGAACGGACACCTGGAACTTTATTCACAGCGTTGTTGATACCAACACCAGTACCACAAATACATACCCCAAGATCAGCTTGACCGCTAGTTACAGCTTCCCCTACTTTTTTACCAAAGATTGGGTAGTGAGTACGTGTATGGTCATATGTACCAAAGTCAATGACTTCATATCCTTTTGATTTCAAAAATTCTGAAACCGCCATTTTTTCATCTGTTACGATGTGGTCACATCCAATTGCAATTCTCATTTTTAACTTACCTTTCTTACTGTAATCTAATTAGCACATTTTGTTCAACATATCGACACGAATTTGGTGACGTCCACCATCGTATTTACCGTTAACAAATCCTTTAGCGATGTTTTTAGCCAATTCATCACCGACAAGTTGTGCACCCATAGTGATCATACGTGAGTTGTTGTGGCCACGAGTCATATAGGCTGAACGTTCGTCAGATACTTCTGCAGCAACCATTCCTTTGATCTTAGTTGCGACCATAAATGGACCAGCTCCATAAGCATCAATCACGATACCAAGGTTTTGTTCTTCTTTGTTTACTTCTGCAGCAACAGCAAGAGTCACATCAACAAAGTCTTGACCTTCAGCTGTAACATCCACAACGTGGAAGTTTTCTTTTTCCAAGAAGTCTTTCACAACTTCTTTCAATCTCAAACCTGCAGCATCTGCACCGATAACAATAGACATATTGTATACTCCTTTTATTTTTCTAGGCTAGTAAAACCTTTTATAGTTAACAGTTTACCTACAAAAGCTTTCTAGCAGTTTATTGACAAATTAGATTGAATGAGATGAATGACACCTTATTCAAGTTTAGGAAATCAGTTTCCTAGAAATAATTCTTCTCCACAAAAGAGAATATAACAAGTGATTATTTGTTTGTTACAAACATCATTTGTTGCTTACAAACATAATATACTCCTATTTCCGGAAAAAGTCAACAGTTAGTGTTTGTTTTTGTGTTTTTTTAACTAAAAAATTTCGATGTCAAAACCAATTTGATCTACTTGACCAGGTTCTAGGAGGCGAACATTCTTCTTATCTTCTAGATGATCTCCTTCTTCAAGAGATGTTGACAAGCCAGACCATGGTTCAAAAGCAATGAAAGGACCCTTATTCAAAGTTGACCAGATAATGAGATTTGGAAACTCTGCAAAGTGCACTTTCAATCCCTTATCATGTTTACGAGAACGAAGGGCAATTGTTCTAGATTGCAATTCATCTAAGGTGACTGCATCAGTGCTGAAAAGATCATAGCTGAGGTCTAATTCTTTTTGACCTTCTAGCCATGGACTTCTATCTTGAAAATCCAGCATACCTGTTTCTGGGAAAGGACGTGGAACAGAGCAAGTCTCTTCTTTCTCAAACTCTAGATAATAATCTTCATAGACTTCATCATCCAGTAGAGGACAATTAAATCCTGGATGTCCACCAATAAAGTAAGGCATGACCTTGCTAGTTTCTTTATTGAAAATCTTGTATTGAGTTCGTACTGTCTTGCCAGTAAGGCTATAAGTGATTTCTAGGCGGAAATAATAAGGGTAGTTCTGATAGCTATTCTCATCGTCTTCAATTGCAAAAGTTACACTATTATCTGTCTGTTCAACTAATTCAAATTCTTTCTTACGAACCAAACCATGACGAGGAATCTTTCCTTTGCTTTCTTGCCCCTTCTCATCTATATAGAGGGCTGTATCCTCTCTCAAAGAACCACAAATGGGGAAGAGAACAGGAGCTTGTCCACTCCAATAAGTGGCATCCCCTTGCCACAAATACTCCAGTCCCTCAGTATCTTTTATAGAAGAAAGAGCCCCACCAAAACTGTTAAATTCAACTCTTAATTGTTCTGATTTTAATTCAATCACTGTTATTTACCTCCAAATTTTAATACTTCGGAAAAAAGCTAGGCTGTCACTCCCAATTAGGAAATTGACAACCTAGCTTTTACAATTTACATTTTATAGGAGCGCATTATTTTGCTTTTGCTGCGTACTCTTCGTTACGTTTGATCATTTGTTTTCTGTACCAAGCAAAGATACCGATATAGAATACAAGGAAGACTACAGCACCAAGGATTGCTTTGATATCACCAGTTGTAGTGTTACCAATTGTCCAACCAAGAAGTTTTTCGATTGGTCCTTCAAGAGTTGAGTGAGTAATCAATTGAGTTTGACTCACACCTGCTGGGAAGGCACCTACACCTTTAGCAAGTTCTGTCGCAAATGGTGCAATAAGGGTACCTGAAAGAAGGAAGAGTGGCAACAAGAGTGTTCCGAAGATAATCATACGGAGCAATTTACCACGAGTTACAACCAAGAGAGCTGGAGTAACACCCATAGCGATGATACCTGCAAGTGGCAAGATACCATTTCCGACTTTTGAAAGAAGCACAGCTTCGATCAACATGATTGGTGCAAGTACGTTGGCACAAGCCCAGATTTCAGCACGACCAGCGATGAATGGCCAGTCAAGACCGATATTAAATTTACGTCCTTGAAGACGTTTAGTAGCAACGTTTGTAATACCTTGTGAAAGTGGTTCTACGGCAGCGATGAACCATGAACCGATAAGTGAGAAGAGTTCCAAAGATACACCAGCTGTCAAACCAAGAGACAACCATCCTTTGATAACAAGACGCCATTTATCTGCATCTGCAACACCTTCAATTGGATGTGGAGTTCCCATGATACCGATTACAATACCAAGAATGAAACCGATGAAGAATTTAGATCCCCAAAAACCGATTTTCTTGTTCAATTTAGCAGCATCAAAGTCATATTTATCAAGACCTGGGAAGAATTTTTCAAAAATCTTATCCAAAACCATGATAACTGGGTTCATCATGTAGTTCATGTGAGTTGATGTCATTGGTGATGAACTTGGAGCGTTAAGAAGGTCATCAAATGTAGGTTTCATCAAGTCAGAGTTGATAATTTTCAACACACCAACAAGTACGATAGCTGCTGTAGCAATAAAGAGTGAAACCCCTTGGCTCACACCATTGTTGTCAGCATACCATTTAATCAAAAGACCTGTGATGGACAAGTGCCAGATATCGAAGATATCAACGTCAAGTGTATCTGTTTTCTTCATAGCAAGCATCACTACGTTGACAATCAACATGATGAGCAAGAAGTAAAGTGTCCAAGCAGATCCCCAAGTGATTGTTGCAAGTGGTGCCCAACCAACGTCGGTAATACTCAATTGAATACCAGTATTTTCAACGAATTTTGCAAGCGATGCTGAGAAAGCACCATTTAGCATACCGATGATGGCACCGATACCTGTAAGAGCGATGGCAAGTTTAATACCACCTTCAAGCGCTTTGGAGAATTTCACTCCAAAAAGTAAAGCCAATACTGTCAAAATGATTAACATGATGACAGGTCCACCCATATCTAAGATAGGTGTGAAAAATTCTTTGATTAGGCCAAAGATTGCATCCATAACAGTTCCTCCCTTTTTATGTTATATGAATGTTAACAAATTGATAATTAACTTAATCCGTGTTCTTTGATAGCTGCTTCAATATTGTCAAATACTGGAGCACTCATAGCTGGGATACGGAATAAAATTGGTCCAGCTTCGATAACTGGAATACCTGGATCAAAACCAAGGTCTGTCGCAGCAATTGGTGTAAAGATGTCATAACCTTTGATAAGGTCTTCGTTAACATCTTTGACCATAACTGCATCACAGTGAACATCGTAGCCACGGTTTGAAAGTTCTTCTTCAAGAGCACTTTTAATTTGGTGGCTTGAGTTAACACCTGCACCGCAGGCAGCAAGAATTTTAATCATATGGATTTCCTCCAATTTAATATTTTTAATAGACAAGATTAAGCAATTGCTTCAGCGATATAAGCATAGAGGGCTTCTGGTTCAGAAATTTTTGATAGGTCTTCAAGATGACCATTTCCAGTAAAAAAGGCCATCAACTGAGCAAGAATGTTTGTTTGACTTGAACTTGAGTTATTAATGATAAAGAAGAGTAAAGATACTTCTACTTCCTTATCTGGCGCAATCATGTTGTGGAAAGTCACAGGTTTATCTAATCGAACGACCACAACTTTTTCAGCTAGATTATGAACAATATCTGTATGAGGAATAGCCACATTCGGCAAATCCTTACCCAAAAATTCCATATCTAAGCCAGTTGGAAATGACTTTTCACGCGTGATCAAGGCTTCACGATAGGTTGGAGTCACGATTTCTCGTTCTTCCAATAAAGTAGCAACCTGATCAAAGAGATGTTCTTGATTATCCGCTTCTAAGCAAAACACAAGGTTTTTGTCAAAGAAATGATCTAATCCCATAAGGTTTTCCCTTCTTTCCATTAACTTTATGCTATAAGTATAACACTATATGAAACCGTTGTCAACGATTTTATGTTGTTTTTTGTCTCTTTTTTTATATTTTTGTTGTTTTTATAGTTTCTTGTTAAAAAACAAACACATAAACAAACATTTCAAACATTTTTTCTGTTCTAGAAATAAAAAAAGCAGACCATTTAAGCCTACTTTACTATTGATTCTTATATAAATTTCCTATGAAGAAGGAAAGGTATTTCTGATAACTTACTCTTCATCCATGCTCAAGACGCTGAGGAAGGCTTCTTGTGGGACTTCAACTGATCCGATAGCTTTCATACGTTTCTTACCAGCTTTTTGTTTTTCAAGGAGTTTGCGTTTACGAGAAACGTCACCACCATAACATTTAGCAAGTACGTTCTTACGAAGGGCTTTAATATCAGTACGAGCGACAATCTTGTGTCCAATAGCCGCTTGGATGGGAACTTCAAATTGTTGACGAGGAATGATTTTCTTGAGCTTGTCAACGATGAGTTTTCCGCGTTCATAAGCAAAGTCCTTGTGAACGATGAAGCTGAGGGCATCCACCTTGTCTCCATTGAGAAGGATATCCATTTTGACCAGCTTAGATGGGCGGTACTCTGACAATTCGTAGTCAAAACTTGCATAACCACGTGTCGAAGACTTAAGCTTATCAAAGAAGTCAAAGACGATTTCAGCAAGTGGAATTTGATAGATAACATTAACTCGATTATCATCGATATAATCCATAGTCACAAAGTCCCCTCGCTTACGCTGAGCCAATTCCATTACTGCTCCGACAAACTCCTGCGGCACCATGATTTGCGCTTTAACATAAGGTTCTTCAATGGTCGCAATCTTAGTTGGGTCTGGGAACTCAGATGGGTTAGACACATCCATAGACTCGCCGTCGGTCAAGTTGACCTTATAAATAACAGACGGAGCTGTCATGATGAGGTCGATGTTGAACTCACGTTCCAAACGTTCTTGGATAACATCCATATGAAGAAGTCCAAGGAAACCACAACGGAAACCAAATCCAAGTGCCTGAGATGTTTCTGGTTCAAATTGGAGACTAGCATCATTCAGTTGCAATTTTTCAAGGGCTTCACGCAGATCATTGTACTTGTTTGACTCGATAGGATAGAGACCCGCAAAGACCATAGGATTCATCTGCTTGTAACCATGTAATGGCTCAGCCGCAGGATTGGTTGCCAAGGTAACGGTATCACCCACACGAGTGTCCTGAACCGTCTTGATAGAAGCTGCAATATAACCAACGTCACCAGTCGCAAGGAAATCACGACCAACTGCCTTGGGTGTAAAGATACCGACTTCCGTAACATCAAAAGTCTTGCCATTGCTCATAAGCTGAATCTTATCTCCAGGTTTAACCACCCCATCCATGACACGCACTTGGAGAATAACCCCACGGTAAGCATCATAAACAGAGTCGAAAATTAAGGCTTTAAGCGGTGCTGTCACATCACCCGTTGGTGCTGGAACTTTTTCTACAATTTGCTCGAGGATTTCTTCAATACCGATACCAGCCTTGGCAGAAGCCAAAACTGCTTCACTGGCATCCAAACCAATGACATCTTCAATCTCTGTACGCACGCGCTCAGGGTCTGCAGCCGGCAGGTCAATCTTGTTAATGACTGGCATGATTTCCAAATCATTGTCCAAGGCCAGATAAACGTTGGCAAGGGTTTGAGCCTCAATTCCTTGAGCAGCATCAACCACCAAAATCGCTCCCTCACAGGCAGCTAGCGAACGGGAAACTTCATAGGTGAAGTCTACGTGCCCCGGCGTGTCAATCAAGTGGAAAATATAAGTTTCGCCATCTTTTGCAGTATAATTCAGCTCAATGGCATTTAACTTAATGGTAATCCCACGTTCTCGCTCTAGATCCATGCTATCCAAAAGCTGAGCCTGCATTTCACGACTTGAAACCGTCTCAGTTTTTTCCAAAATGCGGTCTGCTAGAGTCGACTTTCCATGGTCAATATGGGCGATAATAGAGAAGTTACGGATCTTCTCCTGTCGTTTTTTCAATTCTTCTAAGTTCATGATTCTCTTCCTTTCAGGGTATCTATTTATTATAAATTGTTTTTGACATTTTGACAAGACTATACCCTGCTAGGAGTACTAATCTTCAGCGACAAAGCCGTCATTTTCGATAAAGTGGTGTTCTGTCATTCCTTGATCTGTAAAGACAATCCCATGAAGGACACCACCATAAACAGCTCCTCCATCCATTCCAATCTTGCCATCTTCTGTAGTCCAAAGCTCAGCAGTACCACGCTCTTGCTTTAACAAACCATAGACCGGTGTATGGCCAAAGACAATGATTTTTCCAGTATGATTTTCTGCTTCGTGGAATGGTTTTCTAAGCCAGACTTTTTTATAATCTGTGGTTTCATGCCAGTCATCCAAGGTTAAATCAATACCTGCGTGAACAAAGATATACTTATCTGTCTCTACCACAAAAGGCATTTGACGAATAAATTCGACCAAATCTGCTGCTTCAGTAGCAACACGCTTGGCATCTTCTACTCCATCAACTGGTGCATCCAAGGGACGACCTAGGATAGAATTAATAGTTGTATCTCCACCATTTCGACGATAATGGTCATAGCTTTCTTCTGGGTTATCGAGCCAAGTCAAAAACATATACTCGTGGTTTCCTGACAAACAGATTGCCCCTTGATTGTCCACTAAGTCCTTGACCATTTCAAGGACACGGCGACTATCTTCACCACGGTCAATCAAGTCCCCTAGAAAGAGCAACTGGCTCTGACCATCCCATGTTTTGAGAAGGTCTTCCAGCATCCCAGCTTTTCCGTGAACATCTCCAATTACATAATAGTCTGTCATCTTATCTCTCCCTGTTTCTCAACAATTCTCTGGCTTGCGTCAGGGCTGCTTCCGTCACATCATCACCTGCCAACATCTTGGCAACTTCCTCCACTCGCTCTTCAACCGTCAAGAGACGAACAGTCGAAACTGTTGAATGGTCATTGCTAATCTTCTCAATAAAGAATTGATAATCCGCAATCGCAATCACTTGTGGCAAGTGGGAGATAGCTAGAACCTGACCATGTTGGCCAATCTTGTGAATCTTCTGCGCAATGGCCTGAGCTACACGACCTGAAACTCCTGTATCCACCTCATCAAAGACAATACTAGTCTTACCCTCTTTACGAGAAAAGGCAGACTTAATAGCTAGCATGAGACGAGATAATTCCCCACCAGATGCAACCTTAACCAAGGGTTTAAAGTCTTCACCAGGGTTGGTTGAAATATAAAACTCGACCATTTCATTTCCCTCACGACTGAATTTGCCCTTGCTAAAACGAACCTGAAACTGGGCTTTTTCCATATAAAGGTCCTGCAGTTCTTGTTTAATCTCAGATTCTAATTGCTGAGCCAAATCATGACGAGCAGATGCAAGCTGGCCTGCCAAATCAACAAGATTGACTTCCAATTTCTTAAGCTCTGCTTCCATGTCCTCAGACGAAAGGTTATTGCCTGTCAATAGATTGTATTCTTCCGTAATCTTGGCAAAATAAAGCAAGACATCGTCTACAGTCCCACCATACTTGCGGGTAATGGTATGAAGGAGGTCCAAACGATTCTCAACCTGCATGAGACGATTGCCGTCAAAATCAAGGTCCTCAATGATTGCTTCCAAACGTTTGCTTATATCTTCTAAGACATAGTAGGTCTCAGACAGAGAGCTTGAAATTTCACGGTATTCAGGATCATACTCTTCGACACTTTCCATGTCATTCATGGCTGAACGAACATTGGCCAGACTCGAGAACTCTTCATTGTCCAACATACTGTAGGCATTGGTCAACGTATCCGCAATATTTTTATGGTTAAGGAGCTTCTCTCGATCTTGATTGAGAGTCAAGTCTTCACCTGCTTGCAAGTTTGCTGCCTCAATCTCTGCCATTTGAAATTCCAACATTTCGATACGTGCCTTATGTTCTTGTTGGTTTTTCTTGACTTCCAGAACCTGCTTACGCATTTTACGGTAGGCATCAAAACTTGTTTGATAGGTTTCTTTTAAGTCCCAAAAGGCTGTATCACCGAATTCATCCAACATTTGAATATGAAGTTGAGGGCGCATTAACTCTTCTTGGTCATGCTGACCATGAATATCCACAAGATGTTGCCCAATAGCACGCAAAACAGACAGATTAACCATCTGGCCATTGACACGACTAATACTCCGACCATTTTGCAAGATTTCTCGACGGATGATAATCTCATCCCCAAATTCCAAACCTTGCTCATCAAAAATTTCCTGCAAAAGGCGACTATTCTCAACTGAGAAAAGCCCCTCAATCTCTGCCTTTGGCGCACCATGACGAATAACATCTGTCGTCGCACGAGCTCCCAACATCATATTCATGGCATCAATGATAATCGACTTCCCTGCACCCGTTTCACCAGTCAGGACAGTCATTCCCTTTTCAAAATTGAGGGAAATAGCCTCAATAATGGCAAAGTTTTTTATCGAAATTTCAAGTAACATATAGACCTACCAATTTTTTACTTGTTCAAAGATTTCCTCAGCTAGACTTTCACTTCTGGCAATGACTAAAATCGAGCTATCATCAGCTAAACAGCTAAAAATCTTGTCCGCAAAAGTCTCGGTTAACTGAGCTTTTACAAAAGCTGTATTTCCAGGGATAACTTGGAGATTGATCATCTTGTCCATCAATTCTGCCGATTCGATATTGTCTTCAGCTAGTTGCAAACTTTTTACGATTGATTTTGGCAATTCATAGACATAGGTGTTGTCTCTCAAAGGAATTTTGACAATACCTAGTTCTTTGATATCTCGTGATACCGTTGCCTGAGTAGCAGTGATTCCTGCTTCTTTCAAATGTTCTACAATTTCTTCTTGCGTGCCGATTTGATAATCTGTCACAAATCGTCTAATTTTTTCAAGTCTCTCTTTTTTATTCATTTTTAAATTGACTATGCGCCCTCTCTACTACTTCTTCAATCTCAGCAAGAACCTGATTGCTTTCTGACTCTTCTTTTTTCAAATACGCTAAAAACTCAATATTTCCATGTCCGCCTTGGATGGGAGAAAAGTCCAAACCAAGGACTGAAAAGCCTTCCTCTACTGCCATAGCTGTGACAGATTCAAGGACATTCTGGTGAACCTTGGCATCTCGAATAATACCATTTTTCCCAATCTGCTCACGTCCTGCCTCAAACTGGGGCTTAACCAAAGCCACGACCTGACCTTGTTCAGCCAAGACACGATGCAAGGCCGGAATAATCAGACTGAGGGAAATAAAACTCACGTCAATGCTGGCAAAACTCGGTTCCTGCTCGAAATCAGTCTTTTCAGCATAGCGGAAATTGAACTGCTCCATGCTGACAACTCGTGGGTCTTGGCGTAATTTCCAAGCCAACTGATTGGTACCAACATCGACTGCAAAGACCAACTCGGCACCATTCTGTAGCATAACATCGGTAAAACCTCCAGTAGAAGCACCAATATCAATCGTTGTTGCCCCTTCTACTGTCAAATCAAAGACCTGCAAGGCCTTTTCCAGTTTTAAACCACCACGGCTAACATACTTGAGTTTCTCCCCCTTGAGTTTCAGCTCGGTGTCATCTGGGATTTTCTCTCCTGGTTTATCAAACCGTTCTCCATTCAGAACTGCTACGACTAGTCCAGCCATCACACCACGCTTGGCCTGTTCTCGCGTTTCAAACAAGCCCTGTTTATAAGCTAGTACATCCACTCTTTCCTTAGCCATTGATTCTCAAACTTTCTACTACTTTTACAATCGACTCTGTTTCAAAGGGAACCTGCTGGGCAATTTCTTCTAATTTGGCATTAGCTTGATCCAAAGTCTGGTTACAAAAGGCAATAGCCTCTTCCAAGCCCAACAAGGCAGGATAGGTTGACTTTTCTGCCTGCAGATCCTTTTGTGGTGTCTTGCCAATTTCTTCAAAACTAGCTGTCACATCTAGCACATCATCTCGAACTTGAAAAGCAAGACCAATCAATGCACCAACAGTTTTCAGTTTTGCCTGTATTTCAGGAGCCAATTCAGCTATGATGGCAGCCGCTTGAAAGGGATAGGCTAGTAATTTTCCAGTCTTATTAGCATGAATAGTCTGGAGTTCTTCCAAAGACAAGTACTGGTGTTCGCCCTCCATATCCAAAACCTGTCCTGCTACCATGCCCAGACTTCCTGAAGCAAGAGATAGGTTGGCAATCAAGTCTACCTTTATCTGACTTGGCAAATCTGCCTGCGCTATTAAGGCGTAAGGATCTAGGAACAAGGCATCTCCAGCCAAAATAGCCATCGCTTCGCCAAATTTCTTGTGATTGGTCAATCGTCCCCGACGGTAATCATCATCATCCATGGCAGGAAGATCATCGTGAATCAAGCTCCCTGTATGAATCATTTCCAAGGCCGCAGCCACCTGTGCATGTGCTGGTTTAATAGCCACCTGCAAGGCTTCCAGAACTCCTAACAGAAGAAAAGGCCGAATACGCTTGCCACCAGCATGAATGGAATAGAGAACAGACTCTCGCAAACTAGAGGCAAACTGCTGGTCTCCATAAAAATCTTCCAAAGCCAACTCGACAAGAGCTAATTTTTCTTGCTTCTTCATTCAAAATCACTTTCTGTTCCGTCTTCTTGCATAACCTTGACCAAGGTCTTTTCAGCCTTGTCCAGCGTCGCTTGGAGCTCTTTTGACAAGACCATGCCCTTTTGAAAGGCAGCAATCGCATCTTCCAGAGCAATTTCACCATTTTCCAAACTTTGGACAATGGTCTCCAGTTCTGCTAGATTTTCCTCAAATTTCTTTTGTTTTGACATCTTTAACCTCTAATTCTACTCGACCATCTCGCATCAAAAGCGTCACTTGGTCTTTTTTCTTCAAACTCTCAACCGAATCCACAACGGACTCTTCTTTTTTGACAATAGCATAGCCACGCGCCACGATTCGACTGGTATCCAACATCAGCAAGGCTTCTGAAAGTCGCTTCACTTCAGCAACCTTGGCATCATAAACCAGTGCCATCTGGCTACGGAGGAGCTTATCCAACTGACCAAGACGATCTTGATAGCGTTGGATTTTGGTTATAGGTGATAATTGTACCAATTGATGCGTCCTTGCTTGGACCAATTGCTTGTTATCAGAAATCCGTGTTCGCAAACTTTGTTTTAAGCGCAGTTGCAGTTGATCCAAGCGTTGCAAATAACCGTCATACAAGCGCTCTGGCTGTCTAAAGATAACAGACTGACTGCATTTTTTCAAAGCTTCTTGTTTCTTCGATAGGATATTTCGGACTGCTGTTGCCATCCGTTTTTCCTGATTTTGCAAATGAGCTAATAGATCCAACTTGGTCACAGGTGTTGCCAGTTCAGCAGCTGCTGTCGGTGTGGCAGCGCGGCGATCTGCCACAAAATCTGCCAAGGTCACATCCGTCTCATGCCCCACACTAGAGATAACTGGTAAACGAGATTCAAAAATCGCTCGTACCACAATTTCTTCGTTAAAAGCCCAGAGATCCTCGATGGAACCACCACCACGACCAATAATCAGCAAATCCAAATCGTCCCGTTCATTAGCACGCGCAATATTTCGAGCAATTTCCTCCGCAGCCCCTTCACCTTGCACCTTGGTCGGATATAGGAGAATGTCGACACCTGGAAAGCGTCTGCTGACGGTCGTGATAATATCTCGAATAACAGCTCCACTACGGCTAGTTACCACACCAATTCTCTTAGAAAATTGGGGCAGAGTTTGCTTGAAGCGTTCTTGAAACAGGCCTTCTTCTGTCAATTTTTTCTTGAGTTGTTCAAACTGAATCGCAAGTGCCCCAACCCCATCAGGCTCAGCCTTTTCAATGATGATGGAGTAGCTACCGCTCGGTTCATAGACCTGCACACGCCCAATCACATTGATTTTCATTCCTTCTTCTAGGTCGAAGCCTAATTTTTGATAAATCCCAGACCAGATGGTCGCTTGAATAACTGCATGGTCATCTTTTAGGGAGAAATATTGGTGAGTAGGTCGTTTACGAAAGTTGGAAACTTGACCAGTTAAATAGACCCGTTCCAAGTAAGGGTCTTTATCGAATTTCATTTTCAGATACTTGGTCAAAGTTGTTACCGATAAATACTTTTCCATCTTCACCTACTATTCATTTTCTTGCTTTTCCATGGGTATTATTATACCAAAAATATGCCTAAAAATCTCCATTTATGTACCATTATGAGAGAAAAATAGAAAAAGGAGGCAAGGCCTCCACATCTGATTATTTGCTATTTCGAGCTTCTTCCAAAATCTTTTCAATCTTGGTCGTCAACAAGTCGATAGCCACTGTATTGCTAACCCCTTCAGGAATGACGATATCAGCATAACGCTTAGTCGGTTCGATAAACTGATGGTACATGGGCTTGACAACGCCTAAATACTGGTCAATAACGCTATCAAGGCTACGGCCACGCTCCTCCATATCACGCTTGATACGACGAATAATGCGCACATCGTCATCCGTATCCACAAAAATCTTGATATCCATCAAATCGCGCAGGCGCTTGTCCTCCAAGACCAAAATCCCCTCAACGATAAAGACATCTTGAGGCTCCTGACGATAAGTCTTGCTACTCCGTGTATGCTCTGTATAGTCATAAGTCGGGATGTCCACCGGACGCCCTGCCAACAATTCCTTAATCTGCTCAATCATCAAGTCTGTATCAAAGGCAAAAGGATGGTCGTAGTTGGTTTTGACACGCTCTTCAAAGGTCAAGTGAGACTGATCCTTGTAGTATGAATCATGCTCAATCATGGAAATCTTTTCATCAGGGAAATGCGATAAAATGGCTCTTGAAACACTGGTCTTACCACCACCAGAACCACCTGTCACTCCTATAATGATTGGTCTATTTTGCATGCTATCCTCCGTTTTTTTATCCGTCGTCTATTCTATCACATTTTTTACAAAATTTATAGTATGATTTTGGATAGTCTAGGGAAATCAATTCCATTCCCACACCCCAGTTAGACTAGCTAAAAACCTTTCTTGGCTTGTAGAGATTGCCTCGTTTTTCTAGAATAGCTAGTAATGTATCGCCTTCAAAGGCAGCCAGTTCTTTGTCCGTTTGGTCTAGCTCAATAAAACGACCAAAGCGCACTTCTGTAGCCTCTTCTGGACTTAGGAAAACTTTGACAAGGTCACCTGTCCCAATCTCTAAAGGATGGAGAAAATCCAGCTGACCAGCCTCCACTTTTGCAGCAATTTCTTCCAAGCTAAGAGCATCTTCTAGCTGCAAACCGGCTGCACTAGTCCGTGTCAGATGTGACATATGAGCCGCATAACCAAGCTTCTCTCCCAAGTCAACCGATAAGGTACGAATATAGGTTCCCTTGCTACATTTTACACGAAAAGTGAATCGTGCGAGGTGATCCTCATAAGAAATCGGACTTGTTCGCTCAAATTGATAAATGGTCACCTGACGTTCTGGACGCTCCACTTCCTGACCTGCACGTGCATACTCATAGAGCTTACGACCATTGACCTTTACAGCCGAATACATAGGTGGAATCTGGATAATAGGCCCAGTCAAGCTAGCAATCGCTTCATCGACAAGCTTTTCATCCAAGTGCGACAAAACAGGTGTCTCTGCGACCACTTCCCCACTGGCATCCTCAGTCGTCGTGGAATAGCCCAGAGTGATTTCCCCCTCATAGACCTTGCCCTCATCCTGCATAAACTCGACCATGCGGGTCGCCTTGCCAACCGCAATGGGCAAAACGCCCACCACATCCGGATCCAAAGTCCCACCATGACCAATCTTCTTGGTTCCCAAAATCTTACGCAGTTTAAAAACCGCATCATGCGAGGTCATCCCCGCTTCTTTTTTTAAGTTGATAATACCGTTCATATTTGCTTTCTCACTCCCCCTTCAGCGCTTCAAACTTAGCTTTCATGGTTGGATTTTTCCGGGTCAATTTTTTGACGGAAACGTCTTCCAATTTATTATTAGCTAGACGGAGTTGGTTTTCAGATGTTGTCAGGAATTTTTTGACCTCTTCCATGCGTTTAATGGCCTTGTCGATTTCATCAATAGCTTTACCAAAATTAGTTGAAGCAGAGTTGTAGTTCTTGGCAAAGGCTAGTTTAAAGGCATCCAAATCTTCCTCAAAATGAGTGATGTCAATATTTTGCTCACGCACCAAAGCCAACTCTTGCTTGTATTTTAGTGAATTAAGAGCCGCATTACGCAAGAGCCCAATCAATTGGATAAAGAATTGAGGACGAACCACATACATCTTTTCATACTCGTGACTGACGTCAACAATCCCTGTGTTAAAGTAGTCGTTATCAGCCTCAAGCATAGTCACCAAAACCGCATACTCACAGTTCTTCTCCCGACGGTCCTTGTCCAATTCCTTGTAAAAATCTGCATTCTTGTGCTTCTTCTCTGTTCCATCTGCTTCATTTTTCATCTCAAACATGATGGAAATAATTTCGACCCCATTTTCATCACTCTCACGGAAGATAAAGTCCCCCTTAGACCCACGCGCAGAGACCTTGTTATCCTTCTCAAAGTAAGCATTTGGAAAGGCAAAACTACGGACCTTGTTAAACTCACTCTCTGCATACTGTTCCAGACTTTCCCCGATGGCCTTGGTAGATTGTTGGGCTTTGAAATTCTTATAGAACTCGACTTGTTCACTAGCTGCTTTAAGCTGGGCTTCATAGTTTTGCTTAACTGAAGCAAGAGAAAGCTCGTTTTCTTTTTCTTGTAATAGGAGCTGATTTTTAACCTGGTCTCGTTCTTTTTCTAGGTCAGAAAGGGTCTTCTGTAGTTGATTTTCATATTCCAAACGCAAGGTGGCCAGTTGGTTTTCCAAGGCCTGTACTTCCTTATCCTTAGCCAATAAGGCCTGATTGCTTGTCTGTTCAACCTCTTTCTTGGCCAATTCTTTTTCTGTATCAAAGTTTTGGATTTGACTCTGCAATTGCGCAATTTCTTGGTCTTTTTGAGCTAGTTTAGACTGTTGTTCATTCATGGCCTTTTGCTCAACCAAGGCCAGTTCCTGCTTCATGCGATCGTGCAGTTCCTTATCAAACTCTGCTGTTCTCACTTGGGATAAAAGTTCAGCATACTGACTTTCATTTACTGTAAAGACTTCCCCACAGTTGGGACATTTGATTTCGTTCATATCGTTCCTCTTTCTAGACTTCTGTAACCATTATATCATGCCTGAGGGAAAATCAAAAACAGTGAGTCAAAACCCACTGTTTATCTTCTTTTACTTTAAATTTTTTCCAAGGCCAAGCGCAAATCTTCAATCAAATCATCTACATTTTCAAGTCCTATTGACAAGCGGATTTGGTTTGGTGTGACTCCTGCTGCTTCCAGGTCTTTTTCTGACAATTGCCCGTGAGTGGTTGTTGCTGGATGAACAACCAGAGACTTAGCATCCGCTACGTTCGCGAGATCAGAGAAGATTTCCAAATTATCAATTACCTTGCGGGCTTCTGCCTCTCCACCTTTGACATGGAAGGTAAAGATTGAGCCCACACCTTTTGGCAAATATTTCTCAGCCAAAGCATGGTAAGGACTATCAGCAAGTTTTGGATAGTTGACTTTTTCTACCTTAGGATGGTTGATAAGGAAATCAACAATTTTCTCTGCATTTTGCACATGGCGTTCCACACGAAGTGAAAGGGTTTCAAGTCCTTGAAGCAAGAGGAAGGCATTAAATGGCGACAAGGCTGCACCTGTATCACGAAGCAATTGAACACGGACAGCAATAATAAAGGCTGCTGCACCCACATCACGAGTATAGCTCAAGTTATGATAACTTGGATCTTCCTCAACAAATTGAGGGAATTTCCCTGAAGCCTCCCAGTCAAAACGACCACTGTCAACAATCACTCCTCCAATAGTCGTACCATGCCCACCGATAAACTTAGTCGCAGAGTGAATGGCAATATCTACACCGTGAGAAAAGACGTTAATCAAATATGGTGTGGCAAAGGTATTATCCGAAACGAGTGGAATCTGGTGTCTATGCGCAATCT
Organism: Streptococcus mitis SK597; assembly: GCF_000148545.1. Lineage (GTDB taxonomy): Bacteria > Bacillota > Bacilli > Lactobacillales > Streptococcaceae > Streptococcus > Streptococcus mitis_C. The sequence continues at coordinate 21,810 of NZ_AEDV01000041.1, forward strand.
CAGCCAATTTTTCCAAGTCAGGAATGTTAATCAAAGGATTCCCCAAGGTTTCAATCAAGACAAGCTTGGTATTGTCTTTGATCGCTGCTTCTACCTCCTCCAAATTATCAACATCGACAAAGGTTGTTGTGATACCATAACGAGGAAGGGTTTCTTTCAAGAGATTAAAGGTTCCACCGTAAATAGTTGATGCTGCTACAACATGGTCACCAGCATGGGCAAGTGCCAAAATCGTATAAGTCACTGCAGCCATACCTGATGCTGTTGCAAGAGCTCCGACACCACCTTCGAGAGCTGCAATTCTTTCTTCAAAGGCAGCTGTTGTAGGATTGGTAATACGAGTATAAATGTTCCCTGGTTTCCTCAAGGCAAACAAATCGGCACCTTCCTGCGTGTCATCAAAAACAAAGGATGTAGTCTGATAAATCGGCACTGCACGAGACTTAGTTGCTGGATCAACTACTTGCCCAGCATGTAGTTGTAGAGTTTCAAATTTAAAATCACGAGTCATAAGGCGACCTCCATATAGTGTCATTAAAGATATTGTAGCACTATCGACCTATCTTGACTAATACCTCTTTTTTATATTTTGATATAAGGAATGGCTATTACTTCTTACAAAATCGAAAAAAGCACGAATCAATCGTGCTCATTTTCTTAATCTACATAAGTATCTTCATTTTTATTGAGGAAGGCATATGGAAGACCCATCAAGAGGCCTCCTCCGATAAAGTTTCCAATGAAGGTTACACCCCAGTGGCGAAGCATATTTCCAACACCGAAGTTGGCAATTGAGTCAGCAGCAACACTGAATTTCACAATCGCGAAAGAAGCAAAGTTCGCTGCAATGTGCTCGTTTGTTAAGAATACAAACATGTAAATTGCTGACAACACAAGCCAAAGTTTGGCACCACCATCTTTGACCAAAACAAATGACAGAATCGCAATATTTACGAAAATATTTGCCAAAATCGCCTCAAGCAAGATTAATTCATTTGAGCGGCCTAACTTCATCTCAACAACCCCTGATATGAAACTATCATGAGTCAGATTTGCATAGGCTGCCGAATGAGCAAAGCCCCAACCTGCTATCAAAGCCCCGATAAGGTTGAACAAGGTACAGTAAAGTAAAATCTCAGCTGTTTTTCTCCAAGAGATTTTTTTCAAGAAACTACCTGCAGTCAAGAACATCATGTTTGATGTTACCAACTCGGCATTCAAGAAAACAATGTAGGCCAATCCCCAAGCAAAGACAAAGGGGAAGAGGAAACGTCCACTACCTGGTGCGATTTTATTAATCAAGTCAGCCCCAACTGCACCAGCAGCTGTACTGAAGGTTAAAAATGCACCTGCGAACATAGAACGAATCGCATACTTAAATTTGCTTTGGCTATAAAGACTTTCTTTCTTCTTGCAAGCAAATTCAATCTTTGAGATAAATTCTGAAGAAACCATAATAAACTCCTAAAAATTTTTTACCTGATAATTATATCACAAACGTTAAAATTAAGGAAGCGTTTTCTGTATTTCATAAAAGTTTATTCTTATGAAAAGCTTAAAAAATCAGTGAAATCCAGGATTTCACTGATTTGTATTAATAAAATT